>CAYPUD010000020.1:0-10705 GCA_964413955.1 uncultured Methanosarcinales archaeon | reverse complement strand
AACACTATCAGACCTGAGCCAAGCAGGCTCACTAGGATCCAACTAAAGAAAATACATCAACGCCAAACACAAAAAGCACTCATAACTTTGTCAATGCGCACAAGAGTTCAGCACAAGAAAATGCTCCTGAGCAGAAAAAGTCGTTAAACACGATGACATTATCAAGGCACATTTAAGTTGACTCAACAAATACAGGGTAAAGTCAACTTAAATGAGTTAGTGCCTATACTGCGCTCCGTCCACAAAGTCATCCGCAAGTTTTACCGAGAATAGAGCTAAACGAAAAATCACATGAAGACTGCGCTTGGCGGCATAGGCACACTAAAGTTGACTTTGCCCAAATACAGAAAAAATTAAATAGACCAAAGCCACAATCAAAACAAATGGTAAAAAAGAAGGTGAAAGAAGCGCTAAGCTTAGCGAAAAAACTTGAAAAGATACCAGAACCAAAAGATAAGGATATCGTAAGAATATACAAAGAGGCAAAAGAATCAGTCAAGAGGCTCCAGAAGATATTGACTTCAGACCTGCAGAACAGAAAAGGCAGCTCTCAACAAAAACAGCCTACTAGGAAGATGAGATAATATCAACTGAACAGTTACAGAGGATAAAAAAGAAAAGTTTATAAATCAGAGAACCTTATCCGACGAATAAGCGGCAAAAACTTGTCGTGGGGGCCTTCAGGTTCCAATATAAAAAAAGAGGAGGGTAAAACATGGCTGAAAAAGTAGCAAAAGTAGGCATTAAGAAAGAGGCTGGCTATCTCTATTTTGTGGATAAGCAAGGAGATATCTCCAAAGCTAAAATGGCCAGAGGAAAGAAAGGGAAAGGAGGAAAGCCAACAAAAGTCGCAAAAGTAGGTGTAAAGAAAGCATCAGGCTTCTTATACTTTGTCGACAAGAAAGGCGACATCTCCAGAGCAAAGATGGCCAGAGGCGGAAAGAAAAGAAAGAAGAAAGCCGCAAAGAAAAAGAAAAAAGTGGTCAAGAAAAAGAAGAGAGTGGTAAAGAAAAAGAAGAAAGTGGCCAAGAAAAAGACAGCAAAAAAGAAGACAGCAAAAAAGAAGACAGCAAAAAAGAAAACCACAAAGAGAAAACGTTAAATTTTTTTTTCTCTTTTTTTATTGAACAAAACACAGGAGAAAACGGACAATAACAGCAAGGAAAAACAGAGAAAATGCTAAAATTCGTAAAGAAATTCTTCAAAAAGATCTGGAAGGACCTGTTCAAGTCCAGAAGAACACTGAAATTAGGATTATACGGGCCACCAAATGCAGGGAAAACAACCCTTGCAAACAAGATATGCCAGGATTATCTAGGAGAAGATTTGGGGAAGGTCAGCCATCTGCCGCACGAGACAAGACAAATACAATCAAAAGAAGAGATATCAATCAAGAATGCTGATGGAAAAGAACTGAAAATAAACCTCATAGACACTCCAGGAATAGCCACAAAAATAGACTTTGAAGACTTTGTAAAGAAAGGCATGTCAGTGGCGAAATCAAAAAGAAGAGCAAGAGAAGCCACAAAAGGGGTCATAGAATCCATCAAGTGGCTTGACGAAATAGATACTGTTGTCCTTGTGCTGGATGCAACGCAAGATCCATACTCTCAAGTCAATGTAACAATAGTGGGAAACCTACAGGCAAGAAACATACCTGTGCTGATCGTGGCAAACAAGGTGGATCTGAAAAAAGCTAAGCTAAAAAGGGTCCAAGCAGCATTCCCACAATATGACGTCATAGGAATAAGCGCAAAGTACGCCAAGAACATAGATGTTTTCTATGAATCACTATTTAAGCTAGCGAGGCAAAAATAATGGTCACACTACAGTTCATACCATATGCAGATATCGAGGACCTATCCTCAATAGGTAGAATAAGAAAATTGCTGAACACTGTAAAAGAGAACAAGATAGTCCTGCTGCAAGGAAGGCTCAAGAAAGAAGAAGAAGCAGAACTGATAAAAGTGACCATGGAAGAGATAAACAAAGAATTCAAAGGGATAGAGTTGGCAGTCATCGATCCCGCAAACAAGAAAGAGCTCACAGGATTACAAAAGCTAAAGAACAGCATGATAAACATGCTATTGGGAGACAGGCACGGCATGACAGTAATAGGGCCAGCGAATGTAGTCAAATCAATAAGAAAAGACCCAAACAAGATAGAGCTGTACACAAAAGAGACAAGAGCGACAAGGAAAAAGATAAAGAGAAAGAAAAGAAGATAACTCACAAACTGATTCTTCAGGACAAGAAATTTTCAAAAAAGGCTAAAATGAAACCCTTTGCCAAGTTGCTGCGGGCAGCCTCGCTTGACTGAAGATTATTTGTCGAAGGTCAGGATTCTCAAAGAGGGAGCCTGACAAAGAAGGTCATCTGTAATAGGCTTGGAAAAGCCAGCAACACAAAACATCATATCAGCCCAAAAAAGGAAAAGATAATAAACTTAAAGTGTTTTCTACAGAATAAGATGCCACACCAATGTGTAAGATGCAAGACAATCTATGATGACGGAGCTAAAGAGATACTAAATGGCTGTTCATGCGGAGGCAGGCTATTCTTCTACATCTCAAAAAAGAAACTGCAAAAAGCGACAGAGAACCTGCCAGAACTGAAAGAAGAAGAGATACAACAGATAGAATCAGACATAAGAAAAATAACAGGACAATCAGAAGACACCCCAGTCGTGCTGGATCTTGAAAGCATACACATAAAGAAACCAGGAAAGTACGAGATAGACCTAATAAACCTCTTCCAAGGCCAACCATTGATATTCAAGATACAAGACGGCAAATACATGATAGACATAGCAGAGACGTTCTCTAGAATGAAAAAAAGAAAATAAAAGAAACACAAAAAAAATCAAGAAAACTCAGGAAAGACCCACACAAAACAAGAACACAACACATACTATATATGCAAAACATTTAAATACTTATAAACGCTCAACAATAACAAGTTATACTAACTTAAACTAAACGAGGTGATAGTTGATGAAAACAGACCATAAAGGCGCGTCATTAGTGATTCTGGGAGTAATATCAGTAATTGCAGTCATAGGTTTGGTGATGATATTCCAAACACCTGACTATGCAGTCGGACAGGTTTACACAAGCGCAACAGGAGGAAATTACCTGTGCAACATACACACAAATGTGGGAGAACCACAATGGTTTCCAGTGCTTGCAGGAGCAGGCGAGAATTCGAGACTGGCAAGAGATTTTGTGAGAGCAGGATACCAATGCGCAATAGTGAGAGATGGAGCGCTTGTTGATTATATCAACAACGAGAATGAATTGCAATCAAAGTTCTTTGACAAAGGCGGACATTACATCGATGAGTTTGGATACCAGACAATCTGCTGCAGAAACCCTCCAAAAGTGCCAGTAAATCCAAGAGGAGGATATCCAAACCTTGAGACAAGGCAACCATCAGGAGTGCCTGTCCAATCAGAACAAGGACAAAGATTAGGGCCTTAAAAAGAACAAATCAATATTATTTTTTTCTAAATTTTTAATCTTATTCTGAAAAAATCTAAACAGAGATAGTTGAAAAAAGGGATGTGATGAGCGGGGGAGGAAAAATAAGAAGCGTGCTTTAAAATGCTTAGAGCAGAATCAGAAAACTCTGAGTTTAACTTTAGGCAGGCTAAATGTTTGTATTATGCGCACAAGATTCTTTAGCTGAATATTAGGCGCACTGCTTGTGCGCGACTGATAATTATGGAAGTTCTTTTCTGAAAGAAAAATCTCAGAGTTAAAAACATGTTTTTATAGCCGAATTTTTTTTCTGAAAGCGAAATCGCAGAGTTTTAGTGAGTTCTTTGAAGGGGAAAGCATTTCTGGGAAACAAAAAAATAGCAGAGTTGACTGAGTGCCTTTCTTAGAATAAGATCAAATATAAATTTCTGAATATTTTGAAGCAGAAAAAAACCTGGGCAAGAAAAAATCAATTGTGAAAAACTTACGCTTTGATCATTCATCAATGACCTGCTTAGCAATATTATTCACCAAAGTTATCATAGTCCTCAAAAGCTCAGAATACTTAGGGTCAAGCTTTTCAGACTCTTCCATCAGAGCAGGACGCTCAAGAGAAATGCTCTCAGCAAGCTTCTTATCAGCAGTATAATACGCTTTCATGACTGTGGTGAACGATTTTTCAACCTTCTCATAAATCCCTTTAACAACTTCTGCCTGCTTGTTCTTCTTGAAAATCATAGCAAAATGCTTAGCAGCATCAGCAAAATTCTCAAGATTCAAAACAAGATACCAATAAGACAAAATCTTATTGTTCTCAATCCCAAAGAAATCCGCAATCTGCTTATGGTTCAAAGCACTCTTAAGAAGGCGCATCAAAAGAAAATAAGACCTATTCACTTCATAATCCCTCAAGACAACACTATCAGCAAGGTCCGGATCATCAATAGCGGCCTTTCCATCCTGCAGCATACTCCTGACAATCATATCCATCCGCCGCACAGTCTTCTCAATAGAAATCTCCTTAAGGTTCAAGAGGTCCTTAGCAACAATCTGTTTAGCAGTCTGTTCAGCAATCTCCAAAGCAACAAAATCATGCAGCATACTCCTGATATCCTTAACTTTTGACGTGAGAGAATTACCTATCAGAGTGATAGTACTAAAATTATTGATATACGCAGAAGTGATCTCTCTCTGGATCGTGCTAAGATCCTTATTGTCAATCATGATCGTAATCTCCTTCTGCTTCAGAGGGCTTTCTGGTTTAGCTTCTGGCGTGATAACAAGCTCCTTATCTGATATTTCCTGCAAATAAACAATATCGCCCTTATTGAGATTATTCCTTTCAATCCATGCCTTTGGCAAAGAAACAGTATGACTTGATTGACCTGCTTTAACAAGTTTTCTGACCAACATTTTAACACCTCTTTAAACGTATTTACTATACAGTATGATGGTTAAGTATATATAAATCTTTTGCTGAGAAGAATATATGATTATCACGTGCAAGCGTATCACATAAAACTATTGGCGGGCACACGCTCGCCAATTTACCCTCCTTTCAACCCCCCCAATGGCGCGACCCAAAACTTGTTCTTTCGCGCCATAATTATACTCATGACATTATTACACAATTTTGACCAGTACATAAAAAACATCAGCCCAACAGACAGGATAGCTGTCCTGCACGACACAGACCCAGACGGAATCTGCAGCGCAGTCATCACAGCAAAATCAATAGAACGCCTAAAGAACAAAAAAATAACATTCAGAAAACCATTGTTTGATCGAGTGATATTGCCAAAACTGCAAAACACACTGAAAGCAAAAAAAATAACGAAACTAATAATACTCGACATAAGCATAGACCAAAACGAAAAAGACCTCAAAAAATTAAGCAAAAAAACAGACATACTGATAATAGACCATCACAAAGTATACGCGAAAAAAAAGATAAAAAAAGTGCTGCTCATAAAACCCCAACTAATATCAAAAATCTCAGGTTCAGACTATTGCACAGCAAAATTAGCGTATGACCTTTTCTCCAGACAAGTTGATTTACAAGACATAGACTGGATAGCAGCAATAGCAACAATAGCAGACATAGCACACAGGCCATGGAAAAAATGGCTAACAAAAGTATTCAAAAAATACAAACTACGAAAGAAAAAAGACCTGTTCAAAACAAAACTAGGAGAAATAGCTGCAATGATCAGCAGCGCAGAAGTAAGCGACAGAAAGAACATAAAAAAATGCTATAAAGCACTTTATAATGCGCAAAACCCAAAAGACGCCTTTAGCAAAGAACTAAAAGAGATAAAGAAAAAAGTAGACAAAGAACTGAAAAAACTGATAAAAGAATTCAAACAAGCAGAAAAACACAAAACACTATACATATATGAGATAAGATCAACAATAAAAGGAATAAAATCACCCTTATCAACAATATTAGGATTAAAATACCCTCACAAGACAATAATCATAGTTAGCAAACAAGGGTCAAAGGCAAAGATAAGCGCGCGAAGAGGGGATAAAGAGATAGCTGTGAACAGCCTTCTTGAGACTGCTGCAAGGGATCTTCCAGAATCAAACGCTGGAGGACACATCCCTTCTGCAGGAGCAACAATAAGAGCAAAAGATTATCCAAAATTCAAACAAAAGCTGATAGAAGAATACAACAAAATGAATGCTTAATTCTTTAGAAACAAATGAAGTGAGAGAAAGGCAAGTGTAGATGCAGAAAACTTTTGGGTTAAACAAGAGGTGCATGAAAGAGAGTGATGCGTATGGGTAGAAAACTTTTGGGTTGAACAAGAGGCGCGCTGTTTGCGCGCAAACTGATAGTTGTTGAAGTTTTTTCTGAAAGAAACTTGCTGAGTTGAAGGCAGGTTCTGAGAGAAAAAAGACAGAAATTGTAGAGAATTATTGGCAGAGTTTTTTTTAGAGGATGGAGTTTTTTTAATCTAAAAATAGCGGGGCAGAAGATTGTTTTAAGCTGGAAATAAATCTGTGCTGAAAAAATCAAGTGAAGACTGCGCTTCTCAGAATAATCACACCAAAGTTTACCCTTCTTAAGAAAAGAAATCTATAAAAACACAACACTCCTGCAAGAACATATGCAAGAGATATTCACAAGCGAAGAATGGGAGAAAACACTCAACATAATCAAACAGACAGCATCAGCTCTGGCAATATATTCAAGGGAAGGAAATCTGATAACAGGAGATGAAAACCTGCCATTCAAAGCAACAGACAAGCCAGATGTTTTGAACAATATATTATTCCTTCCAGCAGAGATAGATGGGATGCAAGTGGTGTTGGCCAGCAAGCCGATAATATCAATAGACAAAGCAGTGAAAATCACACAAAAAGCAATAGAACTACTAAACACAACAATAGACAGGAAAGACAAATATGAACAACTCCAGACAACATATTCATACCTGCAGAGCGTGAGCATGACAAAAAGCACAACAGAACTGATACAAGCGACAGCAGAATTTCTTATACACAAACTCAAACTGGCAAATTGCACAATCCAATTAGCAGAAAAGAAATACAGGTATTTTGAAACAACAAAGACTTACGAACCAGTGGAGCGAATAATCCAGAAACAAACCCAGGACACAAGAGTCACAAACAGAATAAGATCAATACAAGACGATTTCTTACTTGAAAAAATAGAAAGCACAGAACAATTACCAAAAGCAGTATTTTCCATACCCTTAATGACAAGAACAAGATACGCAGGAACAATATTCTGTTATTCAGACGAAATAGATAATAAGAAAATAACGCAAGCAGAAACCGTAGCAAAAGAATTCATAAATAATGTTGGAAAACTGACAGAACTACAAGAAGCAAGAGCCAATGCGCAAACAGACGCGCTGACAGGATTATTGAACAGAAGCAAACTGATAACTTATCTGGAACAAGAGATAAAAGAAAACGCACGAAAAGGGATGCCAACAAGCCTGCTGATATTTGACATAGACGATTTCAAGAAATACAATGACACATACGGCCATCCAGCAGGAGACGAGGTGTTGAAACAAGTAGCAGAACAAACAAGAAAAATAAACGCTCCGACATTCAGATATGGCGGAGAAGAATTCGTGACATTACTAGGAGGAGTGGACTCAATAAGAACAAAAGAGATGGCAGAGAAACTAAGAGAAGACATAGAGAAAAACTGCGCACTGACAATAAGCATAGGGTGCATAACCTGCAACAACAGCACACTCACAGCAAAAAACATGATAGAAGAAGCAGACAAAGCACTATACAGAGCAAAAGCAACAGGCAAGAACAAAGTAGTGCAGTTCATAGCAGTAGACAAAAGCTTAGGCATAGTCGATGCAAGCAAAGCGTGAATAATATGAAGTTTGAGAAAACCAAATCAAGCATTACTAATAATCTCAATAACATCCCTGTGCTTAAGCACGTGATCCTTGCCGACAGTCCTCTTAGTCTTGACATCAATAGCCCTGATGAAATTCTTAGCGAGATCAGTATGGATCAATCCAGCGAAATCAAGAGCGGTGCTGCCTGAAGGCAAAAGAAAACAATCAGGCAAAATATTGCCATGAGAGTCACTAAGCTTATTGACACCGCCAGGAAAGACAGCAATATACTTCAAGACATTGAAAACAGCAGAGTCAATCACCTGCTGCACACCAGTTGAGCCCCACTTCTTAAGGATATTATCCCTGATGAAATCAAGAGCCTGCTTCTGCTTATCATTTAGATCGCCTTTTATATTAAAGTCAGACTCACCAGGAATATAATCGATCAAGCCCTTCTTAGCAGCCTCTTTCAAAGCAAGCTCAGACTCAGCGCTGCAAGGTATGATAGGATAATCAGGAAAAGCATCCTTAGCCCGCTCAAGATTCTCCTTAGCAGAAGGCAAATCAATCTTATTAGCAGCAATGACAATAGGCTTGGTCTTTTTACGGAAAAAGATGGCAAGATCATTAAGCTGCTCTTCAGACCATTCAACAGGCCTGGACGGATCAAGGTTTAGCTCTTTGATGCCTTGCTTTACGATGTCCTCACTGACTTTCAACGCGCTCAACTGCTTCACAAGAGCCTTAGCGATCTCCTGCTTCTCCTGCTGAACCTGCTTAGCAAACTTATCCCAACCCTTCTTAACAAGTCCAAGATACCACATATCCAACTCAAACTCAAGAAAACGAATATCAAACAAAGGATCATAACTGCCAGGAGGAACAGGCTCACCCTTCTCATTAGTGCTGCCAGCAATATCAACAACATGAATCAGGACATCTGCGGGACGCAAGTCATCAAGAAACTTATTGCCCATTCCTTTTCCTTCATGAGCGCCAGGAACAAGGCCAGCAACATCAACAACCTCAACAGGAACAAAACGCCAGCCATTCAGACAATATCCCATTCTTGGATTGCATTTGACATTAAAGTCCTTGTCAACACACTTGACCTTAACAAAAGCAAAACCCTTATTAGGATCAATAGTTGCAAAAGGATAATTAGCAATAAGGACCTCTGCAAGAGTAAGCGCCTTAAAAAAAGTGCTCTTACCGACATTAGCCTTGCCAACAATACCAATAAGCATGATAACAAGCGAATTTGGAGCAGGTATTTAAAATTTATCACAATTTTTATAAACACTGAAATAAAATAAATAACCAAAAAGAGGCAAATAATGTTCAGGACAACAATCATAAGAAATAAACTGACTGGCTTAGAAATAAAGGAAGCGACAGAATACAGAGTGACCTGGAGACAAAAAGGCTTTGATGCACTGATAATATACACAATGGTCTATGAATGGTTGTGCGATAACGGATGGCACGACAGGAGTGATGAAAATTTTCCTGAAATAGCATATATAGAAAGGGATTTTGGCGCAGGAGGAAAAGAAATCTGGGCATACTGGCGACTGGCTAGGGACGTGAAGGGAGCACCGAAAGATTTTGTGACACAACACCTTGACATAGACTTCCATTTTCTAAACTTGAAACCTTATGAGATGGTCTACAAAGGAAAGAAGATAAAAAGCCAAAAAGGAGAATTTGAGATAGGAGTTACAGCATACTTAACATTCAACTCAAAAAAATACTGGTCAGACACACCAATAATAAAAGCCTTCCAAAAAATAATGACAAAAAGAGTCTTAAAGAGAAAGAAAGAAAAATGGAGAGATGAACTTAAAGAGGATGCTCAAAGATTAAGGGAGATGGTCAATATCTACTTGAAGATACCTCACTATTATCCTGAAAAAGAGGTAGGAGAGTTCTGGCTCAAGAGGACAGGAGAATGAAACTGCCACAAAAAATACCCTTAGATAAAATAATCATCAAGCATAGAGGATTCTATAATCATGAAGAATTCATAAAAGCAATACATAACTGGTTTGGGGATAATGACTTCTTTTTTGAAGTGGAAAAATACAAGCTTACAGGAGCCACATTAAAGTATACCTTTTCAGGAGACAAAAAAGTGACAGAATACTTACTGTGGAAAATGAAATGCTTCATGATAATTTATGAACTAAAAGACGCTGAAATAATAAAAGAAGGAAAAAAAATAAAGACCAACCATGCAAGAGTGCATATAGAAATCACAGCGACATTGATCATAGATTGGCAGGGAAGATTCCAAAAAAAAGGTAAATTCCTGACTTTATTAGGAGACTTTTTAAGAGACTATATACTAAGGTATAAAATAGTTGATATGTGGGCGGATGAACTCGCGCTGAAGCAAGTGGAACTGGCAAACGTAATCAAAAAGGCCCTTAAACAAGAGGTGGTATGATGGTCGAGAGGCAGATTATTGTTGATGGAGCAAGGATAAGCTATAAAGGAGTGTTTGATCCAAAAGGAGTGATGAAGGTAATCAATGACTGGGCAAGCGATAAAGGATATTTTATGGTTGAGGAAAGCCACATTGAAAGCCTGACGGACGAAGGAAAATTTGCTGAAATAAAAATGGAACCTTTTAAGAAATTAACAGATTATGCAAAATCAGTGATAAGGATAAGGATAACAATAGACAAAGCAAAAGATGTGGTCATTGAAAAAGACGGGAAAAAAGTCAAGTTATATGATGGAGAAATAAAATTCCTGTTTGACGGGCTATTAGACACTGATTATGAAGAAAGATGGGAAGGAAAGCCAATATTCTATTTCTTAAGGATTTTGTTTGAGAAGTACGTATATGCGCCATTCATATCAAGGCATGCAAAAATA
>CAYPUD010000019.1:6954-10871 GCA_964413955.1 uncultured Methanosarcinales archaeon | reverse complement strand
CATAGAGTAAGGATTATTTATTATGTCTGTCTGAAAAATTATTGAGTTGTTAAACACATCAGAAACATTGGAATAAACAGGTGTTGCTTGATAAATCTCAAAACGAGATTCTCCTGAAGGATTAACAACCTTAATGCCCTCATACTTAATCTTTAAAGGACTGCTACCTCCTGCCAAAGTTCCAGTAATTGTCATGTTTCCTCCGAAAAAAGAGTCATTAACAACATTTAAAATTCCACTTACATTGACGTCAAGAGGAAAACCCCGCCTAAGATAAATGTGGGTAGAAGTATTTGTCCAAGGGCTCTCAGTGAAATTTGATAAATAACCTGTATTAATCGTACCTAAAGAACTATCCCAAGCCAGCCTATCAACATTATTACCTAAATTATCAGTAAAATTCAAATTAACCCCATTAATTTCATAATCCTTATAATAACGATTGCCATACTCAATAGAAAGATTTTCTGTCTCGCCAAGCATAACATTCCAAGATCCGTTTTTTATTGCATTGACAAAAGTTTCATTATAAACTAAATTGCCGCCATTTGCAGAATCATAAATTAAAACAGTTAAGTTGCCTAACTCAACCAAAGTATCTGTGGTTTTATCAACAACATCAGTACCCTGGTCAGCAACCAAAATATTAACTGACAAAACACTGACTGCTAATAAAAAACACACTATCAAATAACTAAGCAGTTTTAAAGCTCTCACTTAAACCCCCCTTTAAACAAAAGCTAGAACTACCTCTCAAATAAAAAAGTTTACACCCACAAGACAGTGGTATACAAAAATATTTGCAGGATTGAAATCTGGCTGGCTAAAGTCAAAAAAAAGAGTAAAAGCGACAGGAATCTAAAAAAAAAACGCCGGCGGCAGGATTTGAACCTGCACGTCCTTGCGGACAGGAGGGTTCGAGCCTCCCGCAATACCAGGTTATGCGACGCCGGCGTAGAACAAAATATGCCAATCATAAAAACAAAAGGACAAAACGCCCCGGCCGAGATTTGAACTCGGGTCTCTGCCTCGAGAGGGCAGCATACTTGGCCGAACTATACTACCGGGGCAAACCAAACACTCTCAGGAAAAAGAAAAGTATTTAATAATTTAACTGAAAAAAAAGGTTTTATGGATTGGCAGAAAGCAATCAGCACATTGCTTATAACAATACTGTTCGTACCATTAGTATTCATGGGAGCAAATGTCTTCTTTCCAAAATATGACTCAAACTACAAAGAAAAGCCCTGCGCAATGATGCCCAGCCCTGAAGGAATGACTGCAGAAGAAACAAAAGAATTGAACATAGAAAACCAGAAATGCTGGGAGAAAAACCAGGAAGAGATGCAAAAATGGGAAGAAAACAAAAGAAAATATGACAGCTATAAATACATCTTCATAGGAATAGTCAGCTTGTTGGCATTGATCAGCACCCTAATCATTCAACTAAACCATAGCATAAGGTGGGGACTGTTCATAGGCTCAACAATAACAGCTTTCCTTTCTACCCTGATTTACTTCAGGACAAAATCAAGGATGGGGTTCCTTATCCTGCTTATCCTGTTTGTGACTGTAATAATATTCATCAACAAGAAAATCAAAAAAAATACTTGAGATAAGAGAATTCTAAAGCAAAAAACGCCGCAACCCGGATTTGAACCGGGACATCCCGAAGGAAACTGGCTTTCCAGGCCAGCGCAATACCAGGTTATGCGATTGCGGCAACAGAACAAGAGAAACAATGCCTGTTTTTAAAATTTTGGGATGACATAGGATAACACAAAACAGCCCATTTTCGCAAGCTTTTTAAATGAACTGCGGTTTTTTGAGTGGGATGAAAGCAAGAATCGCAAGTTTCAGAGGAAGCAGAAGGATAAGAAAAGGAAACCAATGCATAATAATAGTGGATAAAGTGACCACAAAAGAAGAAGCAAAACAGCTTGTGGGTAAGACGGTTAGCTGGAAAACATCAGGAAAAGAACCAAAAACAATAACAGGAAAAGTTACAGCCGCGCATGGAAACAAAGGCGCCTTAAGAGTTCTATTTGAGAAAGGCATGCCAGGACAATGCCTTGGAACAGAAGTTGAAATACAGTAAAAGAAACAAAAAAACAATAAATAATATTCTTTCAAGCAAAACCAACAAAAAAAACAGAAAAAACTATCAAAACAGCGAGGTAAGACAAAATGGCAATAAGCAAAGAACAGATAGAATTCGCAAAAGAACATTACGAAACACTGATAAAAGACCTGATGGCTTTTCCAGAAAAACATGAACTGGTAGACAAAGAAGCCATCAAGAAAGGAGAATTTGACCTGCTGACAACAGTACAAGCAACATTTGACGCATATCACATACTAAGAGCAAACACATATGATCCTGTGTATGTAAGAGCAAAATTCCAGAAAGCAATTGAACTGATTTATACACAAGGATACTTAAACCTTGATATAGAACAAGAGACAAGAACAAGCGAAAGGATGAGGGCTGAGCTGTACCAAAAAGAACCGCTGCAAACCCCGATTTCACTGAGTTAAATCACTCCAATAAAAAAGTCAGCACAAACTTTTAAAATAAAGAAGAATAAACAAAAATATATGGACTATCACGCAGTTGATATAAAAGAGGTCTTGACAGAACTAAAAACAACAGAGAACGGATTAAGTGAAGCAGAAGCGAGAAAAAGGCTTGAAGAATATGGGCCAAACAAGATTGTAGGAGAACAAAAGTCAGCTCCTCTAAAGATATTTCTTGCGCAATTCAAGAGCAGTATAGTGTGGATATTGATCGCTGCAATGATAATAAGTGGAATCGCTGACGAGTGGACAGACTTTTGGGTGATCAGTGTAATAGTCGTGTTGAATGCAATAATGGGCTTTGCCCAGGAATATAAGGCAGAAAAAGCGATAGAAGCCCTGAAAAAGATCATGTCACCCAAAGCAAGAGTCATCAGAGAAGGAAAAGAGGAAATAATCAATGCAGAAAACATTGTTCCAGGGGACTTGCTCGTCCTTGAAACTGGCGATAAGATCTCAGCAGACGCAAGACTAATCAAATGCCATAACTTAGCAACACAAGAGGCAGCACTGACAGGTGAAAGCATCCCTGTAAAAAAAGAAGTGACTATAACAGAAAAAGACACGCCAGTTGCTGACAGGAAAAACATGATTTTTGCAGGGACAATCATAACAAACGGACATGCTAAAGCAATAGTCACTGCAACAGGAATGAAGACAGAAATAGGGAAAATAGCAGGAATGATCCATGAGACAAAAAGCCCTCCAACACCGCTTCAAAATAAGCTCAGGCACCTTAGCGCATTCCTTGCTATTGCAGTCATTGTAATCGCTTTAGTCATCTTCGGCTATGGAACACTCATTGCGAAAAACCCTGCCCTTGAGATGCTTCTGGCAGCAATAGCCATTGCAGTTGCCGCAATTCCAGAAGGCCTGCCCGCTGTCGTGACAATATCATTAGCGATGGGGGTCCAAAGGATGGCGAGAAAAAATGCTCTGATAAGAAAACTTCCAAGCGCAGAGACATTAGGAGCATGCACAGTCATCTGCTCTGATAAGACAGGAACACTGACACACAATGAGATGACAGTCACAAAATTATTCGTCAACAGAGAACTGATAAGCATAACAGGATCAGGCTATAATCCAGAAGGAGTGTTCAGCAAGAACCCAAACAATTTCCAGATGCTGCTGCAGATCGGAGCACTAAACAACAACGCAAAACTAAAACATGACGGAAAGAGATGGGAAGTCATAGGCGATCCGACAGAAGCAGCATTACTGGTCAGCGCAAAAAAAGCAGGAATAGACTATGAAGCATTCCAGGAAAAATTTCCCAGAATCAATGAGATAGAATTCTCAAGCGAAAGAAAAAGGATGACAACAATACACAAATACAA
>CAYPUD010000019.1:0-6854 GCA_964413955.1 uncultured Methanosarcinales archaeon | reverse complement strand
AAATGCAAAGAAGCAGGAATCAAGGTCGTGATGATAACAGGAGACCACAAAGGAACAGCAGTCGCAATAGCTAGAGAATTAGGCATAAGCGGGAAAGCAATAACAGGGCAAGAGCTTGACAAGATTGAAGATCTTGCAGACCAAGCAGAAGAGATAAGCGTCTATGCAAGAGTGAACCCAACACACAAAGTCAAGATAATAGATGCTCTGAAAGCAAGAAAGCACATTGTGGCGATGACAGGAGACGGAGTCAATGACGCCCCTGCGCTAAAGAAAGCAGATATTGGCATAGCGATGGGCATAACAGGAACAGATGTAGCTAAAGAAGCAAGCGCAATGATCCTCGCAGACGATAATTTCGCAACAATAGTCAATGCAATAGAAGAAGGAAGAAGAATATTTGACAACATCAAAAAATTCGTTGAGTATCTGCTGTCAAGCAATATTGGAGAAGTCCTGACAGTGTTTATTGGAATTCTGCTGAAACTTCCCTTACCAGTCACAGCACTTCAGATATTATGGATCAATCTTGTTACAGACGGAGCTCCTGCTCTTGCACTGAGTGTTGAGCCAGCAGAACCAGGAATAATGCAAAAACCACCAAGAAAAACAGAGGAGAAGATCGTCAACAAGTATAGGGGGATCATGATGCTCTTCATAGGGCTTATCATGATGGCAGGAACACTGCTCATCTTTGACACTCACCTGTCAAAAGGCCTTGCTTATGCTCAGACAATGGCGTTCAGTACACTAGTAATGTTCCAGATGTTCAATGTGATAAACCAGAAATCAGAGGACTTGAGCGTGCTAAAAACAGGCCTCTTAAAGAACAAATGGCTCATACTTGCAGTATTAAGCTCGGTCCTGTTGCAGACCGCGGTGGTTTACATCCCTTTCCTGCAGGAACTGTTCAACACAACTGCATTGAGCGTTCTTGACTGGATCAAAGTTGTAGGAATATCATCATCAGTATTGATATTTGTTGAGATAGTCAAGAAAATAAGAAAGAGATAATCCAAAAAAATTATTTTCTCTTTTTTCTTTTTGTTTTTTTCTTTGGAGCAGCCTTATTCGCTGTCTTTCTTTTAGTGTACTTTCTCTTGGGCTTTTGCGGCTTGACCTCAATATATTCTTCTTCATCAGATCCTTCATCATCTTCCCCATAAGTCTCAACACCAAGATCATCCTCATCAAATTCAACAGCGCTAAGGACGCTGAAAATCATCCCTGTTATATTGATAATGATAGAAAGCATAAGCAAAGCAAAACTCTTGACTATCAAGAACAGGATGAGCCCATTCAACAAGGCTGCGCCAAAAATCAGTGTCCCAAGAAACCATCCGCTCGCTTCGTTTCTTATAAGAGAAGAAACTGCCACAATGGAGAAAAGAAATCCTATCAACAGGACGAAAAGCTCAAAATAATAACCCCTTACAAGCCTTGCTTCAAACAACAAAGCTGACACAAAACTCAGGCCAATCAAAGCCAAAAATGCGATAAATCTTGACAAACCCATATTAACCCCCCGTTTTTCTGTTATTCAGATCAAATCCTTTGAGAAGAGTAAAAGCAATACATATAAATACTTTTCCATTTAAGAGTAGTGATGAGTTGGTGGTTAAAACATCAAAAGCAAAGAAATTCTTAAGTTGAACAAGATGTGAGCGAAACAATGAACGAGATAATAGTTAAAAACTCTTTAGTTGAACAAGAAGAGCAAAATAAAAAGAATGATGCAACAAGAAAAGACTCTCGGGCTAAATAAGGGGATGCGCGAGACAAAGATTTTAGCAGAAGTGGGAGACTCTTTAGTTAAACTTTAGGCGCACTGCTTGTGCGCGACTTATATTTGTGGTTGTTTTACTCTGAAAGAGGATTGCTTGTTTTTTGTGGTTTTTTGGGAGAAACTGGAACTTAAGCAAGTTTTACTGGAAAAAAAATTTATTTGACCATGAAAGAGATTAAGAAAAATTCAACAGGTTGTTGAAGCAAGAAACTCTACTACAATATCAGACTGCGCCAAACAGGCGCACAAGAATGCAACAAAAGAAAATACTCCTGAGTCGAGAGCACTGCAGGAAACTGGTGACGCTAATCTGCCACACACAAGCAAACTTTGCCAAAAATCATAAGATTTATATTAAAAAAAAAATTGTGGAAGGCAAACTATGCAAAAAAGAACATGCATAATCATGCTGATGTTTTTGATCCTGCTTTTCGTACAGGCAGGAATATCTCTTGCGCAGGAAGAAAAAATAAACGTGTATTTCTTCTATGGAAAGGGGTGTCCTCACTGCGCTCACGAAAAGCCATTTCTTGAGGAACTCAGGCAAGCACACCCTGAAATAAAAATAAATTCATATGAAGTGTGGTACAACAAAGACAATGCAAGATTCTTCAAAGAATTCGCTAAAGCGTTCAAGACAAAGATTTCTGGCGTGCCAGCAACGTTTATAGATGATAAGGTCTGGGTTGGTTATTCTGAAAGCGTCGGTGAAGAGATAAAAGCAAAAGTGAAAAAATGCCTGACAAAAGGCTGCACAGACGCAATTAACAAACTCAAATCACCATCTAAGCCAGAAGAGCTGAACATCGTCAAAAGCGCTTCTCCTCTCCGAAAGCTCAACACAACAATCAACATCCCAATTCTTGGAAAAATTGACACAAAAAAAATATCCCTGCCTGTGTTTACCATAATATTAGCAGGCCTGGACAGCTTCAATCCCTGCGCATTCTTCGTCCTGCTGTTCTTATTGAGCATGCTGATTTACGCTAAATCAAAAAGCAGGATGCTCCTTATCGGAGGGGTCTTTGTCTTCTTCTCAGGGTTAATATACTTCATATTCATGGCCGCATGGCTTAACATATTCATAGTAACAGGAGAGCTGAAGATCGTCACGACGATAGCTGCGGCAATCGCAATATTTATAGGGATAGTCAATGCCAAAGATTTCTTCTATTTCAAGAAAGGCATCACACTATCAATCCCTGAGGACGCAAAACCAACTTTATTCCATAGGATGAGAAACCTTCTGAAAGCCACTTCTATGATTTCTATGCTACTCGGAACTATAGCCCTTGCAATAACTGCAAACCTGTACGAACTATTATGCACAGCAGGGTTTCCAATGGTATTCACAAGAATCCTCACCCTGAACAAACTATCCACACTCAGCTATTACCTTTACCTGTTGCTCTATAATGTTGTGTACATCATTCCTTTACTTGCGATAGTAATTGTGTTCACAATAACATTAGGGGCAAAAAGGCTCGGCGAAGAAGGAGGAAAAAACCTGAAGCTTATTTCAGGGATAATGATGCTCGCTTTGGGAATTGTTCTGATGACTAATCCTGCGCTGATGAACAATGTATTTGTTTCAATCTGCATCGTGGCAGGAGCATTAGCTCTGGCAGGAACAATCATATTATTAAGCAAAGGCATCAGAACATGCAAAACCGCGATTGAAGAGTCAAAAAAATGCAGGTATGAACTCAAAGAAAAAGAAACAGCCAAATGGTCTGATGAAACTAATGAAATAGAAGATAAAAACAAAGATAAGAACAAAGAACAAGACTAAAAAAGCAAAGAGGTGAAAAGATGTCAGAAGAAGACTCATGGGTGAAAAAAGAAGGCAACACTGCGATTGTTGGACTGAAGAAAGAAATAGCAGAAAAAGTCAAGGAATTCGTATTCATAAAACTGCCAGAAAAAGGCAAAGAAATAAAAAAAGGGGAAGAATACGTCTCAGTGGAGTCAGTCAAATGGTCAGGACACTTTGAGAGCCCAGTAAGCGGGCAAATCATAGAAGTCAATGAAAGCCTATTTGACGAGCCTTCAAAAATAAACAAGGACCCTGAAAACACATGGATCATGAAAGTTAACCTAAAAGAATAAAAGGTGAAAAAAAATGAAAAATTACAAAGAGCTTCTTGAAGAGATACAAAACAGCCTTGAAAAATTTTCAAAAGAGACTCCTGAACAGATGAAAGCATTCCATGAGCTCATGCAAAGCACAGAAAAAGAAGGAAAATTAAACAAGAAAACCAAAGAGCTAATAGCGCTTGGCTGCGCGATAGTGTCACATTGCGAATGGTGCATAGCCTTCCACACAAAAGGAGCGCTTGATGCAGGAGCAACAAGAGAAGAGATACTTGAAAGCGCATGGACAGCTGTGCTAATGGGAGGAGGACCTGCTTTGATGTATGCTCAAGGAGTTCTGAAAGCACTGGAGGACCTCAAATGAAAGTCCTCATAATTGGAGCAGGGCCTGCAGGAAGCACTGCAGCATTTGAGCTCAGAAAGAACGACAAGACTGCAGAGATTACAATCATCGACGACAAAACAAGAGGTTATTCCCCTTGCGCACTACCATACACAATAGAAGGGACCATCGATAAGAAAGATATATTTGTCATAAAAAAAGAAAGCTACAAACAGAACAACATTCAAAGGATATTCTCCAGAGCCAAATCTATTGACAAAGACAACAAGAAAATAATCCTTGACAACGGACAAGAACTCAGTTATGACAAGCTGATCATCGCAACAGGAAGCAGAAACTTCATCCCTCCGATAAAAGGGATAGAAGAATCAGGCTATCTGATACTGAAAAGCATAGAGGATGAACAGACCATAACAGAGCGCATAAGAACTGCGAAAAAAGCAGTCTTCATAGGAGGAGGGCTTATAGGCATAGAGCTGGCTAAAGCATTATCGTCCAAGAGCATAGAAGTCACGATACTTGAAGCAAAAGACAGGATAATATCAGCCTTGGCAGACACTGAAATAACAGAAGCTCTCACAAAGGAACTGGAGAAGGACAACATCAAGATCATCACAGACTGCAAAGTGAATGAAATAAAAGATAATAAAGTCTTTTTTGACGACACAGAAACAAGGTATGACGCATTATTCGTCACTTGCGGAATGAGAGCCAACATAAGCCTTGCAAAAGAAGCTGGGATTGAGACTGATAAAGGCATAATAGTTGATGAGCACTTGCTGACATCTGACAAGGATATTTACGCTGCAGGAGACTGTGTAGAGTACTTTGATGGAATAACAAAGAAAAGAACCCTCAGCATGATTGGATCAATAGCAGTAAAAGAAGGCGTAATGATAGCAAAACACATCTTAGGCAAAAAAGATCCATTCCCAGGATTCCTGAACTCAACAATATCAAAGATAGGAAAGCACTTCCTTGGCAGAATAGGGGTTACAGAAGAGAAAGCCAAAGAAGAAGGCATAAACTGCGTCAGCGCAACATACAAAGGACTCACAAAGCCAGAATACTGCCCAGACAAAAAAGACATCTTCATTAAGATGGTGGCAGACGACAAAGGCAAGATAATCGGCGTCCAGATGCTCAGCGAAGAAGAAGTCGGGCCAAGAATCAACATGATGTCAATAGCGATACAAAACAACATGACAGTTAAAGACCTGCAGAAAACAGAGACCTGCTACAACCCAATGTCTTCCCCTATGTTTGATCCGTTGATGGTCACTGCAGAGATCTGCAAGAAAAGACTGAGATGAACAAAACAAGAATACAATAAGCAGCAAGCTGACAGGATTCTATGCTTCAAAACAACAAGAGCTGTGAATGAACAAAAATGATTCCCTCATGGATAAAAATCAAAGACTTTGACAGAAGAGAATACCTAAAGACACTTGAAATCCTTGAAAAGAACAACCTCAACACAGTCTGCATATCAGCAAACTGCCCGAACAGATATGAATGCTTCTCAAAAAAGACGGCTACATTCATGATTTTAGGTGATGTATGCACAAGAAACTGCCTGTACTGCAACATAAAGAAAGGGATACCTCAACTTGTTGATGAAGAAGAGCCTGAACGGATAGCAGAAGCGATCAAGACATTAGGGATAGACTATGCTGTGATCACCTGCGTCACAAGAGATGACCTTCAGGATGGTGGAGCAGAACAATTCGTCAGGACAGTCAAAGAAATAAGACGAAAGAATCCAAGCTGTAAGATTGAGTTATTGATATCAGACCTTAAAGGAAATCCTGATGCGCTGGACAAGATCATCAAAGAAAAGCCAGAAGTCATAAACCACAACATCGAAACAGTGAAAAGGCTCTTCCCTAAATTAAGGCCAAAAGGCAGTTATGAAAGAAGCCTGAACATGTTGAGAAGAGTCAAAGAATCAGGCATCATCGCAAAATCAGGATTTATGGTCGGACTAGGAGAGAAAACAGAGGAAGTGATCAAAACAATAAGAGACTTGAAAAAAGCAGGGTGCAGGATGATAACAATAGGGCAATACCTGCAACCAAACAAGAAATGCGTCAAAGTAGAAAAGTTTTATAATGAAACAGAATTTCTTGAGCTTGAAAGAATAGGGGAAAGGATGGGGGTCAAGGTCGTTGCAGGGCCTTTAGTGAGAAGCTCTTACAAAGCAAAAGAAAATGAAATGGAGATTATTGAAGCGTGAAACTTGTGAAGGCCTGCTGAAAGAAGCAAAGAACAAAGCAGCAATGCAGATGGCAATAGATGAGGCGATAGCGATAGCGCACTCTGAGCGGAAAGTCATAAACACACTGAGATTCTACACATTCAATCCTGCAGCAATAACAATAGGGGTCCATCAAGACATAAACAAGATGAGATTCGCTGAGCCAGTCAAGAAATATGAATTTGTAAGAAGGGCTACAGGGGGAACATCTGTCCTTCACAAAGATGACCTGACTTATTCCATAATTGTATCAAAAAACTATGTTCCTCCCAAAGTCACAGAAGCGTACAAAAAACTAAGCACAGGAATAGTCAAAGGGTTGAACCTGCTGGGAGTAAAAGCAGAACACAGGCTCATCACATTAAGTCCTGACA
>CAYPUD010000018.1:6025-11188 GCA_964413955.1 uncultured Methanosarcinales archaeon | reverse complement strand
CTGACCAAACCCTCCTTCTCCTAGTTTTTCTTCTAAAGTATAACCATCTATTATTTTTCCAGGTTTTAATTCCATTTTTATGTGCAATTGCAAGAGGCAAGTTCTGCTTCACAAGTGTCTAGCTGAGATTTATAATCATCCCTGTCAGCTTCACAATCACTTAAATCCTCCTGCAAGCTCTCAACTAAAGTGTTCTTAGCAGATAAGTCATTAAGGGCTGCTGTGAGGTCTGCCTTGACAGAACTCAACTGAGACTCTAATTTGTTTTTCTCAGACTCAAGCTTAGCCTTCTCACTGGCGACTTTCTCTTTCTCAGACTGAACCTCAGTGTATTGCGTACTAAACTCCTTCTCCCTCTCAGCTTTTAACTCTAATTCCTGACGATAGTTCTGCAGGATCTGCATAGTAGAATTCAATTCCTTAGATGTTCTCGCAAGCTCACCCAGCTTTGAAGTATATTCTGCATTCAGCTTGTCAAAATTACTCTGAAAAAACACAGTTGAAAGCACCAGAGCCACTGCGCTGACTAAAATAAGAAACAATAACAACACATTAGCATTCTTAGTTATGAATCCCATTCTATTACTCCTTTCTCATAATCCTCCTTATAAATATTTCTAATAAGTATATCAGGATGGCAGGCAACAAGAAAGGCCACAAGAGAGGATTCTTAGATACAATTGTCCTCTTAGACCTTGTTTTTGCATTCTCAACAATCCTCTTGACATCACCTGCATCAAAAATCCTGCCGCCAGTGCTCCTGACAACAAGCTCCAAAGCATCATTCATCCCGACTGATTCAAACTCAAGAGGATAATTAACAGCAAACTGAGCGCCTGCAACATTCTTGAACCCAGTGGACTCAGGTGAAATGCTTGCGCTGAAAGTATCCTCATCAATCTTGTAAAAGCTGACTCCCTCTGCTTTAGGAGGGATCTTTGATTTAACAATAACTTCAGTAGGCTCGCCCAACATAGTATCCTTTGCCTCAACAAAAGAATTGCTCTTTCTCTCAGGGTCGCCTATCGCCCAATTCAATATCCTTGAAATAATCTTAGAGTTCTTCTTGCTCAACAAGTCGCCAGCCCACTTTGATCCATCATCAGTCGCAAGAGCAACAACCCTTCCCAATCCTAGCCTTGAGACAGCAAGCAAAGGATCTCCGCTGGAAGTTGTCGCCAAAAGCCTTGCAGTGGTCTTTGGAGCAACAGAATTAAAGCCAGTGATGACTGCGGGAATATTAAGGTTTTGCGTGATGAAATGATTGCTGTCAAGGATCGTGAAGCCAAGCCTGCCACCAGTCTTGTTCATATCCTCAGGATCACCAAACAAAAGCTTCAGCCTGCTCTCCTGATTAGCCCTGAAGTAAACACCATTAGTCAGCTGGGCCAACTTCATCATCATACCCTCATCAGTGGACTCGCCAACACCAACAGTATAGATCTTAAAACCACTCTTAGCAGCATAACGCGCAGCCTCTATCGCTGCAGACTCTGCCTGAGTGTTTCCATCACTGATAAGGATGATATTCTTGCTTCCAGCGAGATTACCCAGGATAGAGATCGCTTTCATGATGCCTGCGCTGATAAGAGTGCCTCCGCCGTCCTTCAGGCTGGCAATAGTATCATCAAGATGAGATTTCTCAAACACATAAGTCGGCGCAGAGATCATCTTCGCCTCTGTGTTAAAGACAACAACACCCAACCTTGTGTTCAAAGAAAGGTCTTTCAAAGCCTCAATAGCCAAAGCCTTCTCAACATCAACAGCCTTGCCCTTGCCCAAAGCGCTGCCAGTGCTTCCAGAGATATCAATAACCAAAGCAACATTGACATCCCCCTTCTTCTTGCCAGGCTTGCCGACAAAGAAAGGAAGCATGGACTCAAAAACACTGCTCTTATAACCACCCTCCTCAAAACTGTTCTCACCGCCAAACACGACAAGACCATTCCCATCAGAAACAAAATCATGCAAAACATCAACAGCAGGCTCTAAAGAACTGGCAGGCAGGTCATTGACTATAACAGCATAATACTTACTCAGATCCTTAGGGACATATTCCAAAGCATCCACATCAAACAGCTCGTCCAATAAAGTCCTCAAATAACTCTTCTTCTCACTGACAAAAAGAACCTTCGGAGGAGGGACCACCTTCACAGTCTTATAGAAAACATTATTCTTAGCAAAAAAATCATTAGCAGCGCTGATAGAAGCCACTAACTGATGGTTGCCATCATCAAATTTCCTCTCAAACTCAACAGCATCTTTAGAAGTATCCTCATCAAGAATAGTCTCGCCATCCAAAGTGACCTTAAGATGGACTGTCTTGATCGCACCAGCCTTATTGATCCTTACAGAGAACGAATTATCAGTTCCACTCATAGTCTTAGAAGGCCCGAAGATCGTCACAGAAGCATCAGACCTTTTCGCCTTAAGCCTGACTGCATTGATAGACACATTCAGCTTAGAAGCATACAGAGCCACATCACCAAGATCAGCTCCAGCATTAGCATTCCCATCAGAAAACAACAGGATACTGCCGCCAGGCTGCAAAGAATTCAGGATCTCATCCCCAATATTTGATACCTCGCCAGAACAAATATCCTTCCTGTCAACATTGATCATATCCTCCAAAGCAGCCTGTAATTCCTTAGAAGTGTCCTCAAATAGTTGCATACTGTCAGACTTGTCCACAAGCAATTGCACAAAAGCATCCCCTTTAATCGTCTTCTCTGATATTGTGTAAGGCCCTGCAATAGCAATCACCAACAACACAATAATCAGAATCCTAGTGATCAAGACAACCTTCCTGAGTTTTCTCTTGCTTTCCCTTACCTCAGGATCTTCTTTCACTCTGATAAAATCCCTCTTAATCAAAAAAATCAGCAGCAAGACCAAAGGAATCACCAGCAAAAGCAAAGCAGGATGCTCAACAAAACCCCTTGCGTGAACCAAAATATCCCTAAGACTGATCATAGGTCTCCCCTCACCTTAATATAGACTAATTCAACAAAACTCATGACCAAAACAAATATCAGAAGAAAAACAGCCAACTGGCGTTCTCTCTGTTCTTTGACAGGCTTCAGCTCATAAGATTTGCTTTTCGTGCCGATAATATTCACAGGGTTGATCTCAGATTCCTTCTCACTCAACAAGTTCGCAACAACCTTCCTATCCTCTAACTCATAGACTCCTTGTTCGTCAAGCAGCAAAGCAGCAGTTGTAAGCTTCTTATGGGGTGTCTTGACAGACTGCTTATTGTCAAGAAGAAGCATCTCACCAGTCTTAAAATTCAAAGATCTCACATCCATCCTATCAGTAAGAAACTTTATCAATTCCGTCCAAAAGATCGGATAACCAGTGCTGAACTTGAAATCACTGCCCTTCTCAAGAAAACCAAAATAGACGCTCTTTCCAGCACCCATCTGCTTTGCCACAACCAAAGGAGTATCAACAGCGCTGGCAATCACAGTCCCTTCCTTGTTCTCAGCATTAAGAAGATACTGGACGTTCCCAAAATCAATATTTTTAGTGAACTTATTGAGCTGCTCAACCACAACCTTGCCGCCATCTTTCCTGCCGCTCAGCTTCACAGGAAGAAAATCATAATCAATCTCCTCACTATCCTCCTGAGCGCAAAAGATGAAAGCAGCGCCATCAGCCATCCTCTTCTTCAAATCCTTAAAAGTCCCTGAAAGCAGCTTAGACTTATCAATATCTGCAACAACATAGACATCAAAATCATCTTCAGGCATTATAGGAGGTTTTATGATCTTCAGATCAACCTCACCGCTTGCCTCTAAAGCATTAGTCAAAAAAACACTTGGATTATTGCTGATCAAAGCAACCTTGACCTTATCTCCAGAAGGCCCGCTGATATAAGCAACATTATCAACATCAAAATCATCTTTAGGCGATAAAGTAATCTTAGTAATATCAGAAGGCGTCTTTACAGATACAGATTCAGTTCCCTTCGCAGGAATAGACAAAGACTTAGCCAAAGAGCCAATGTTCAGGTCCACCTTCTCTTGCTTGTCATTGAAATTCTTGACATAAATAGTGGTCATCTCTTCATCAACACTAATATCCACAATACCAATATTATTCCTTTTCTCCTTGAAAGTGTTTATGAAGTCCACAACCAGGCCCTTGCTCTGAAGGATCAGCTTAGCAGTCTCAGGATCCTGCCCCCCTGTATTGATAAAATCGCTAAAAACAATGACCCTGCCCTCTCTGCCAGAAAGCACCTCACCTGCAAGGATGATCGCTTCACCAAGATTTGTTTCAGTCTCCTTAGGCTCTAGGCTTTCAAGAAAATCCTTTGCTTCAGAATAACTCGCGTCCTTCAAGGCCAAAAAAGGAACATTCTTCGCGAGAATGATAGAATTGCTGCTGCCCAAACTGTCAATAGCCTTAGACCTGGCAATATCAAACCTTGTCCTTGCGCCTTCCAAAGTCTGAGAACTTGCGCTAACATCAATCACCAAAACAGTGTTCTGCGCAGCGACATCAAGCTGATAAAAGGTCGCTGGCTGAGTGAAAGCCATAGCCAAAGCAAGGACCAAGAAGAACTGAATCAGAAACAACCAATCCTTAGTGAAATACCTGAAAAAAGAAGATACTCTCTTAGACCCAGAAGACCTGATGAAAAACATCAAAGAAGGAATGTTCATGATCTTAGGGTTGGGCCTGATAAGATACAAAATAATCAAAGGCACCAGAGATAACAATGCCAAAAACCCAGCAGTTGAGCCAAAATGCATTATGCTTACTGAAATATCGCCATCATTTTTAAAGGTTTTTGAGAAAAGAAATAGACACTTCACATTCCTTCAGCATTACAAACAAGAATGATTTGACTGGATCAAATTTTAGGTCGAGACTTAAATCACACAAGAAATCGCTACAAACTCATAAGCTCTCAGCCACAAGCTTTAGACTCATACTCCAAGCCAAAGGAATGTTTTCATTATGTTTCTCGCTGTTAGCAAAATAAAGTTCAGGAAGCTCTCCTCTATCATTTAATGCTTCTTTAGTCTTCTTCAAATAAAAAGAATGCTTTTCTTTGTTTCCAAGCAGCTTATGGCAAATCGCTAGCCAAGGCAAGCCAAAAGTCCATTCAGCTTCTCCACCATTATAATAGTATTGATCACCTAAATACCTGAT
>CAYPUD010000018.1:0-5925 GCA_964413955.1 uncultured Methanosarcinales archaeon | reverse complement strand
GTTGTCTCTAATCCAAATTCTATGATAACCTGTTGTTCTGCAGTTCGCTGCAGGGAATAAACTGTTTGAGTATGGTTGGACTTTTAGCTTCATGAGGGTTATCAAATTAAGTTTATTTTTAAATCTTCCTATTTTTTAACTACTTTGTAGTGGTTTCAAACCAAAAGATTTATATATGACCTATTTCTACCTTAAAGTGATGACAAAAACAATAATCCTGGCAGACGCTCATTTTGCGCCAATATACCAAATGAGCAATTACGTTGAAAGAGAAATTTCAGACAACAGCAGGATCATATTCTTAGGCGATTTTGCAGATAATATAAAGAACATAGATTATCTATCAGTCCTGCAAAGAAAAAAGCCAGACGAAATAACTATCCTTGCAGGAAACCATGAAGAAAGCCCGGTGGAAGGCTTCATAATCACATCTGGCTTGTTTGAAGATGTAAAGAAAGAGCCTGAAGAAGTCTACAATGAAATCATAAAATCCCCTAACTTCAGCTTTATAGAAGAATTAGTCAGAAAAGAAAAAGAAGAATTCCATAAACAAAAAAAGATCAAAACAATAAACATATCCAACTACAAAATAGGGCTGGTACATGCAGCCCCTCTAAAATATGCTCCTGTCAAAGAAGCAAACCCATATTTCTGGAGCAGGCTGTTAAACACTGAAACAAACGACTATAATCTTAACAGAGTGCTGGAAACTTTCAAGTACATGACAAAAAACAGATTGCAAGGGCTCCTTAGAGGACATGACCATGAACCAGCATTGTTCATCCTAAATAAGGACAAAGGCCTGATAGAATATTCCCTGAGAGGAAAAGTACAATACAGCAGAAGAGGGAAAAGAGCTGTACAAATAGATGAAATACCTATCAGCTTAAGAATTATTGATCCAGTAAAAGAAGAAGACTTATTCATCTTCAATCCAGGGCCCTTTGCTTTTGGACTCTTTGGAGAAATAGAAGAACAAGATGGAGCTTTACAATTACAGATAAAAAATATTGAAGAAAATATCATTGAACAAAAAACCAAAACAATAGATTATTTAATCAAACCACCAAACAAGAACATCAAGAGAGCCTAAGATAAAAAAGAGGATCTTAAAATAAAAATAAATTCAGGTGGCAAAAAGAAGAATAAACAGATTTTAACTCTTGTAGACCCCTGTCTCCATCAAGACTCTGCTGCTTCTGGCTGCAAGCCCTCTGTCCTGCTTCAACATCTGCGCAGAAGGCATCATTGCAACAGCTAAAGCAACTAGTTCATCTTTAAGAGTCATCACTGCAACAGAATCTCCTGTCTTAATTCCTGAATGAAGCTTGGCAATGCCAGGAATGTGCAAAGGAGCACCATGAGCAAGGCTATCAACAGCATTATCAAGGACCCATATCTTAGGAAGATGAGAAACAGCAAATTCCATAGGCTTGACACAATGCCGCAAGAACCTCTCATCACCATCCTCTTTGAACAGAGCAAAAGCATCCTCTAAGTCCTGCAAAGATACCCAATCAGCATCATTGAAAGGTCCTGCTTTTGTCCTTACAAGCTCTGCCATATGAGAATGCGAACCAAGCTTCTTACCGATATCATCACATAGCCTTCTGACATACGTCCCTGCCTGACAACCCATCCTGAACAAGACATCCCTTCCATCAATCTCAATAATATCAAGATAATACACTGTTCTTTTTCTTTCAACTCTCTTAACAGCAGACTTCTTTGGGGGAAGCTGGGTTATCTCACCCACAAAATCCCTCATGACAGCCCTAATCTTATCCTCTGGAAAATCATCATGCAGATGCATAATAGCAACATATTCTTTGCCGGCAGTCAATAATGCCTGCAGGACAGCAGTGGCTCTGTTCAGGCCAATAGGCAACACACCAGTAACTCCAGGATCAAGGCTGCCGCCATGGCCAGCTTTTCTTGCCTTAAAGATCTTTTTCACATAATCAGCGACCATGTGAGAAGTAGGGCCTTTTGGCTTATTCAGGTTTATGACTCCTTTTTCCAGAAGTTCAGGGACTGAGCGCTCATAAGGAAAACAGCCCAACTCAGGGTCTGTCTCTGCATCTTTCTTGATCAGAATCTCTCTCTCCACTAACTCAAAAGGAAGCTTATGCATGAAAGCAAGAAAAAACAGATGATTTAATTAATTTTCTGTAATTACTAAGGAATAGCTAATTAAAGGAAATATTTATAAAATAACCCCAAGAATAAACCTGAAATGACTGAAAAATACATAATATTAAGCGATCTGCATACAAAGGCCCTTTGGAGTATTACTCCATACCTTGTGAAAAGCATAGAAAATGACTGCAAAATAATCATCCCGGGAATAGACAGCGACAGAGCAGACAACTTAGACCTGCTAAAGAGACTTGCGGAATCCAATCCTGATAAATTGATCATCACATCAGGAAACCACGAAGAAGGGTTTGTCAAATCCCTGTATGAACTGTACAATATAATCACAACAACAAATCCCGCATATCAAAACAACTTACTGCTAATGGATATGACAAACATCAACTGGCTGGAAACATACTTCTCTCAAGACAATGCAGAAGAAATACTCAATATAGTCAAGCAAGAAACAGCAAAAGAACAAGTCAACCTTGAAATGCTGACCTATGCTTTTAGGATTAACGGAAAAGAAGACTTCAGCTTCACAAAAACCTTCAAAGAGATAATAAATTCAGAAGCGTACAAGTTCATTGACGATCTTGTGAGACAAGAAGAGAAAAATGCAGCAAACAAGGAATTCACTAATATCAAGATGGCTGGCAACAAGGTGATGATATTGCATGGCGCCCCTGTAGATTTTGAGACAGACCTAAGTGAAGGCTACAACCATTTCCTTTGGTCAGGGCTTACAAAAGGCCTTAGAACAGACACCAAAAGAATAGCAAAGAAAGAGTTTGATCCAGTAAAAGCATTCATCATCACGGATTATCTTGAAAAGAACAACTACAAAGGCCTGATAAGAGGACATGATCATATTCCGACGCTCATAACAAGAAAAAGAAAAGAGAACGGAAGTTTTGTGATGAAAGTCAGAACCCCAAGCGGTTCTTTCATATACCATTTCGGAAGGGACGAGAATCATGTTGAACAACTAAGCGAGATCGCAATCTATGAAAAAAAGAACATGGTAATTGAAGAGAATGAAATATTTATCTTCTCAACAGGAGCATTTGATAATGGCTTTTACGCAGAAGCGAAAACCTCAAGCAAAAACAGATTAAAATTCAGAGTCTATCACACAGAACAAAACAATGCTCCGCACAAGAGATTTGAAAGTGAATTCTATAAAGGCCTTGCAAGAGAATTATTTGAATGAGTTCTAATTGTGGTGTTTTTAATTTATTTATTTCTATATAGAAAAGAATTATTGGCGTTGCCTTTAATATGAGAAAGTATTTTAAAAATAGACAAAGTCAACTTAAAGGAATTAATGCCTATGCCGCGCTCCGTCCGCACAACCCTCCGCAGGTTTTGCAGAGGATAGAGCTGAGCGAAAAGTTAACTGAAGACTACGCTTGGCGGCATAGACACAATTAAGTTGACTTAACTAAAGATAAAAACAAATAAAAAAATCCAAAAGAGGAAAATAAAATGAAACGAATACAACCATTGAAAGGAACAAGGGATTTTTATCCAGAACAAAAAAGAGTGTTAAATTTTATCATAAACACTTGGGAAAAAGTCGCGAAGAGATATGGTTATGAGGACTTTGACGGGCCTATGCTTGAGCCCGCGCAATTATGGCAGATGAAATCAGGACAAGAAATACCAGAACAGATGTATGTTTTTGAGGACAAAGGAGGGAGGGTTGTAGCAGTAAGGCCAGAATTGACACCAACACTAGCAAGGATGATAGCGCAGAAAAGCATGGAGCTGAGCAAGCCGATAAAATGGTACTCGACGGCAAGATGCTGGAGGTATGAAGCTCCGCAGACAGGCAGGCTCAGAGAATTCTTCCAGTTCAACATAGACTGCTTAGGAACAGATAACATGCTGGCAGATGCAGAAGTGGTCGCAACAGCAATAACAATAATGCAGGAGTTCGGGTGCGACAAATCAGACTTTTACATAAGGCTGTGCAACAGGAAACTAATCCAGGCTGTTTTAGAAAGCTTCCAGATCAAGAAAATCCCTGAAGTCATGAGAATCATAGACAAGAAAGACAAGGTCAGCGAGAAAAATTTCAAAGAGATGCTGAAAGAATACAAACTAAGCGAGAGCCAGATAAAAGATGTCCTTGAAATGACGACCTGGACAGACCTGTACAAAGCAAAAAAACTAAGCTTATCAGAAGAAGGAAAAAAAGGATTAGAGGAACTTGAAGAGCTGATGAAATACCTTAAAGCGATGAAGCTTGACGGATTTGTTAAGATAGACTTCTCTATTATGAGAGGATTTGACTATTACACATCAACAGTCTTTGAAGTCTTTGACCAGAGAAAGAAATTCAGAGCAATCGCAGGAGGGGGAAGGTATGACGACCTCGTGAAGGATTTCGGCAGTAGAGAAAAAGTTTCAGGAGTCGGTTATGGAATGGGGGATGTTGTTCTTGAATTATTCCTGAAAGAGATAAAAAAACTGCCAGAGATAAGCAGAGAGATCGATTATTTTGTAGCTTATATGAAGCCAGAACTCGTCGAGGAATTCCTGCCTTATATGGAAGAGCTCAGGAAGAAATTTTCAGTTGACCTTGACCTGATGCAGAGAGGATTCAACAAACAGATGAGCCATGCAAATAAAGTCGGAGCAAAGAAAACAATAATCCTCGCTCCAAAAGAATGGGAAAAAGGAGAGATAATAATAAAAGATATGAAAACAGGAAAACAAGAAGTAAAGAACCTGAAGAGATTTCTCAGAGAAGATCACCAGGGATGATCCCTCTCTATAAAATCCTCAATCCTGCTCTTGACAGAAGAATATTCTGAAAAGCTCTTTTTCTCCCATGAGTGAGGATCATACTTAATGTTGAACTGCGGAGGATAAACCTTCTCAAGAGCAAAATCGTTCAAGACCCTTGCAGGCTCAGAATCTTCATCCAACCCAAAAAAGTAAAACAAGATCGCCAATCTCTTAAGAGGCTCATGCCCTAAAGCAAAATTGCCTTTCCTGAAATTGCTCAACAAAATCTTAATGCCATTAGGTGACGAATAACCCATCACTTCGTAAAGTTTCTTGCCAAGAAAATTTGCCTCTGCCAGATCCTTCACCAAATAACCCTTTTGTTTCATCTCAAATTTCACTACATCAGACAAAAAATCTGGAATCTCAAATTCCTCCCCAGAATATTTCGGATAATCATTATTTTTCATGCCTCCCACCCTCTAAGAATTAAAAACTAGTCTAAAATCACCTTGATGTAACCTACAACAGTGTCCTTGAGTTTTCCTTCTTTTTGGACATACGCAAAAGCAGTGTCTCCTAAATGGGCAGCATCTTCTAAGTTGAAAGCAGGAATCTTCTCAAGCTCCTCAAGAGAAAGTTTCTTGTCAATGTTTATGCACTTATCTGCAGAATACAAGACAATCATAGGAAAATCTTTTGGATGCTCAAAATTTGGCAGGTGTTGTCTCAACTTGTAAAAGATATCGCCAAAAGAATCTGTCAGGTCAGCTATTTCCTTGTAAGTGAATGCATAAAAATACTCACTGTTGAAAGGGCTTCCTGTCCTTGAGATGTTTGGTTTTCTCAAACCACTGATAGCAGAGTACAAGAAATCCTCTGGGTTCAAGCCTTTTTCTTTCAAACTCTCAAAAAGAATGTCTCTTGCGTCTTCGTCACTCTTATAAGCTATATCAATCTTAAAGTTTAATTTTTTCTCTAAATTTTTTGGCATTTTCACTCACCAATAATGAAAAAATTCGCTTACTCTAAAAAGTTTACGGTTTTTTG
>CAYPUD010000017.1:0-11663 GCA_964413955.1 uncultured Methanosarcinales archaeon | reverse complement strand
AATGCTTTCTGCACTAAGGATAATAACAACAACCCTGTTTGGATTCCTTTGGAGTATGTTGGTGAGATTTTTGATCTTCCTGATGCAGATATTGTTAGTAATGGCTCTAAATTTCTTGTTTGTGGTCAAAAGCCATCAGCGCTTCCTGCTGAAAATTCTTCTGTTATTCCTGATAATTCTTTTTTCTCTATTCAACAAAACAACATTATGCATGAGTACTTTTGTTTTGATGGTGTGCTTACTGAGTGTGGTGGTGATCAGCCGTTTAGTTCTGTTAATTCTGTTGGGCTTGGTTATAAGTTAAGTCTTTCGCAGCCTGTTGATAATTCTAAAACTTATTTTTGTGCTGATTCTGTGTGGTTAAACGGTTCTTCAGTGTTTCTAGCAAAAGACAATTGGGATTGTAGCAGTAATTTTTGTGATTATTATATTAATCAAACGCATTTTATTAGGTGTGATTCAGATAAGCAGAATTGTACTTTAAAATGTGAAATCAGCTCAAACAACGTTACTTATTGTTATGGGGGTGTTTCTAATCATTACGTTGCTTTTCCTGCTTTTGCGTGGGTTAAGAACTTGGATGGTTCTCCTTCTGCGTGCGTGGCAGGGGGGTTTAACTTTACTGGCACCAAGTGTTGTGGTGAGACTGAGAATGAGTTTTATGAGGATCCTTGGACTACAGAACCTTTATCGCAGACTCCTGGAATTTGTTGGAATAGTTCTTTTTTGCCTGACGGGACTGTTTTTGAAAATTATTCTTTGTTGGTTTACAAGGGAAAAACCTGTTGTTGTTCTTATTCTGGTGTGGATTGCCCTGATTTAGCTAGTATTTTTGGAATGGCTTCTGGTTCAATATCAACAACTCCAGCAACAATGTCTGGAAATCCTGTTTGCACTGATCCTTTTCTTGATGTTGATTCTGGTCATCATGCTGCTTTATGCACTCCTAATGGCTGGGTTAAAGGAATAGAAGAAGAGTTGACTAATTTAACGCTTAAAAAAACTTTGTGGCAGACTGATGTTAATGAGTCTTGTTGCAAGCCTGATGAGTGTTGGAATGGGTCTGCTTGTGTTTCTGATTCAGCGAGTGTTGGCGCTGGAGATCATTTTTATTATTGTTCTGAAGGTTTTTGGATTTCTGGTTATACTAAGTCTGATTGGGATAATGCTTGGCAGGGTTTTTGTCAAGAGCCTAGCCAGTGTTTGGTTGATCCTTCTTTTAATATGTCTATTACTGATCCTGTTGCTTTTTGGAATGATCTTCCTGGAGAAAGGCCTATGTGTATTAATGATGGTGATTCAATTCTAGATCATTTTTGTAATAATGGTTCTTGGACGTCCAGGACTGGTTTGTTTGCTGATGATATGTTTTCTGTTGCAAACAGTTCTGGCAGTGATTTTGTGTTGTTTTGTGATTCTCCAAGTGCTGTTTTGCTTGATGTTTCTGAGATTGATAATGATTGTGAAATTAATGGTAAGCACGTTCCTTGTTTCAATAATGTTTGTTTGGTTAAGGCAGGTGATGATATGTTGGTTGGCTCTACTTTGAACATTCCTGTGACTGATGACAAGTCTTTTGTTAGTTATTTCAACGCTGATCCTGACGATTTCTCAGGGTTCACTAACAAACATGATGCTTATTTTAAGGATTCTAATTCAGATGTCTGGTATAATGATAAACTTAAGGCTGTTGTTTTTTCACCAACTTTTTCAACGATTAATCCTGGTGTTCGCTCAAGTGTTTTTGAGAATAAGTTTCAGGGCATTAAATCTTATGTTGATGATATCTCTGGTAGTGCTCCGACTAATTACTATTTTTTCAAGTCTCCTTCTTTCAGTAGGGTGTTTTTTGTTAAGAAGGGCATAAAGGAAATCTTTTCTTTTCTTGAGACTAATAAGACTGTCGCTGGGATTAATTATTTAGGTATTGATTTTAAGGGTGTTAATCTTGGAGTTAGTCCATGTGATGATTTTACCGACTCTTTTAGGGGTGTTAATTGTGGTGATCAGCCTGTTGCAGATCATTTTTATTTGGCTGCGTTTGATATCACTAATTCATCAAGATGGTTTTCTGTTGCTTTGCCTCCTTTGACTGATTTTTGGAGGGGTTTGACTGCGAAGGTGAGGTTAAGATGAGGGCTCAAGTGACTTTGTTTATCATTATTGGTCTTGTAATGCTGATTGCAGTAGGTATTACTCTTTACGCAACAAGTTTTTTCATCACTAAGCCAAGGCTTGTTAAGGTTGATATTAGTGGTTTTGTTGTAGGGTGTTTGAAGCAAGCCAGTGAATCGTCTTTTAAATTGTTCGGGTTGAATGCTGGTTTTGTTTCTAGGGAGAATGTTAGGGCTTTAACTGCTCCTGATGGCAGGGAGTTTGTTGTTCTTGAATCTACGCCATCCCATGATGTTGGTTGTAATGGTGGCGTGTGTTGGTATTATCATCTTCCTCCTAAGTATCCTTGGGTTTATTTTCCTTTTAAGCCAGGCTCTAACGAAGTTGTTTTCAATGGTTATTTTGGTGATTCTAATTTGCTGTCTTTTGAAGAGGCTAAGTCTCGTCTTGAGAATGATATTGTCAGGAAATTGAAGTCTTGTGTGAACAATTTTGATTCTTTTAGAAGGTTAGGGATTGTTGTTTCTCCTTTATCCGAGCCTGTTGTTTCTGTTTTGACTCAGAATTTTTCTTTTATCAATCAAGAACGTTTTACGACTGTTAAGCTGAAGTGGCCTTTGAAGTCTTCTGTTGCATCTAGCAAGTTAGTGACTGATTCTTTTTCTGTTAAGCTGCCTGTCAGGCTTTCAAGTGTTTATTATTCTGTTGAGCAGATGGTCAATAAGGATATCAGCGATATTTCTTATGTTCCTTTTGTTGATGGTTTGGATATTGACGTTATTCGTTTTAATGGTTTTTCTGTAATAAATGTTACTGATCATTTATCTAGTGTTTTTGGGAAAGATTTTGGGTTTGTTTTTGCCAGAGAGAATAGGGATCCTGCTTTGTGGTTTGTTAAAATTCCAGAGTCTGATTTGGAGTTTCATGTTGTCTTTAAGGATGATGGTTCAGAAATTCCCACCAAGATTAAGGTTGAGGGTAATAAATTGATTTTTGATGATCCTTGTCCTGGTGAGCAGAATCTTGTAATCAACCTTAATGCTTCTGATCCTGATGAGGATGTTTTGGCTTTCAGCGCAGATCCTGAGGAGCTTTTTATTAAGGATAATGGGGGTGACGTTAAGATTCAGGTTAGTGATGGGAATGGTGGTGGTGATTTTCAAGTGTTGAAAAATGTTCATGTTGTCGGGTGTGTTAGAAGATGAGGGATGATGGTTTGTTGAAGTTTTTTGGCTTGTTTTTTTTAGTCTTTAGTGTTATCTTTTTATCTCAGGTTGTTCATGCTCAGAATTATGGTTGTTGTTGTGATCCTGTCACTTTTAGCGGAAGTTTGGTTGATGAGAGTTCATGTCAGAACAAAGGCTTTATTTTTCTTGGTTTGCCTGATCGTTTTGGAACAAGTTGTGATGATTTTTGTCAGGCTAAATTGTTTGCTCCTAGAGTGCCTGTTTGCGGCGATAATGTTTGTGAGGGTGATGAGCCTGTTACTTGTCCTTCTGATTGTACTGCGCCCTCACCTAAGACTGTGGTTTGCGGTTCTCCAGGTTATATTCCTCCACCAAAGGCAGTAACTATCACACCTATTAAAGGTGAGAAGAAGTTTAGGTTAGAATTCAGCGAAGAATGTCCTCCTGCTTATTTTGAGGTTTGGCGCAATAGGGGAGGGTCTTCAACGACTTTTGATTTTGTTGCTGAAGTGCATGGTGATTTTTTTGTTGATGACAGTCCTGATTTGAAGTGGAATACTGATTATTTATATGATGTCAAGGCTGTTTATATTCCTGAAGGAACTAGCATTGCTAAGACTGCTTCAGCTAACCTTGGTGATTTAGAGTGCTGGCATAATAGTTTGCCTGTTTTTTGTTTGAATAATATTTTTTATAGCAAGTTTGAGGATTATTTGAAGGATAAAGGTTATGGAACAACATCTGGTGCTTCTTTTAGGTTGAATTTCAATTCATCTGTTGCTTCTGCTTTTGCCAGCAGGTTCAATAAGGCTTTTTATTGTTCTGACTCTAATGAGCTCGTTTTGGCTCATTCTTGTACTTCTCCAGATGTTTGTGCTATTAACAGTTCTGGTGAGGCTTTTTGCATAGCGCCAAGTGCTTGTAATATCAGTGGTTTTTTTGAGTTGTTTTCTGATAAGAATGATTGTCTTTTTGAGAATAATATGCCTGCTTATTGTTTCTTTGATAAGTCTAAGTCTGTTGTTGATGCTTGTTATCCTTGTGTTCAGGGTATGGAATGTTATGATTATAAGTCGCAGTCTGCTTGTGAGGCTGATTCTTGTGGGGTTGGTAATTGTGAATGGCATAGCACAACTCATAGTTTGGGTTTTGGTGTTTGTGTCAATAAAAAAAAGAGTAATTGTGAGTTTTGTGGTTTAGCTGGCTCTGCTGTTGCTCCTAATAAGGATGCTTTCAGTCAGGTTTTTGATTCTTGTTCTGAAGCAAAAGCGAGTGCTTTGTCTGTTCCTGATTTTGGGTGTGTTTACTGGAAGGATTATAATAAAGTGTTGTCTTGTGATGATGCAACTTGTTTGCATTATTCTGAATTGCAGTTCACTCCGCCATCTCCTGGCATTAGGTTGAATTCTGATAATTCCTTTAACATCTCAAGTTATGATCCTTGTCATATTGGTGTTTGCCAATTAGACCCTGAAACTCATAAGTTCAGGAAGAATGCTGATGGTAATGCAGGTTCTGATTGGGCTGATTGCCCTTTAGGTGATGTTGCTTGTGAGGCAGATTATTTTCCTCCTTTGACTTCTGTCATTCCTGCTGGCAAGAATCAGACTGATTTCTTGAATATTGTTATCATGGATAAATTGAACAAAACAGATACTGTCAAGAATTACGCAGGCAGCGAAGGTTATGAGACTTTCTTATGCCTTAAAACAAGCGCTAATTCTTGTTCTGATGCGGGGAATTTTCCTTTAAGGGTCAGCACTAATAGGTTGATTCTGAAAAACCTTGAATTAAAAGATGGCAGGACTAAGTTAGCTGATTTGTCAGAAGGGCCTAATACTTTGTTGTTTTATTCTAAAGATAAGTATAACAATCCTGAGGTTGTTAAGAGTGTTGTTTTTGATGCGTGCAAGGATTGTCAAGGGCCGACTCTGCTGGACGTGAAGATTTCTGGGGGAAGATTGTTTGGTTCCACTTTATTCTCTAGTTTGTCAGAGCCTGTTATCACTTTATTCTTTGATGAGCCGACAGAGATTGTTCATGCTTCATTAAGTAATTCTCCTGCTCAACCTATTGCAGATTCTGGTTTTGATTTTGATCGCTCTATCAAGTTTGATCGTTCCTTGTCTGAGGATTATTTCAGGTTATTTGTTAAAGTAAAGAACAGGAAAGGTATTGTTTCTGATTTGTTGTTCACAATCTCTATTGATACGTCTTTGGCTTCTTTAGTTATTTCTCCTGATGATGGGGAGATTGTTCCTTCAAGAGATGTCACTATCAATTTGTCATTCAATAAGCAAGCTGATTTGAGGGCGGTATTGCTCACTCATTTGTCTTCTGGGAATCCTTTTGTTTTGAATGAGTCTGTTGAGGATATTCTGGCTGACTTCAGCACTTCTGATAGGCGTCTTTATTCAGCAAGTTTTACTGGATTGGATCGTGGTGTCTATAAGTTGTTTGTTGAGGCAGAGGACTTGAGGGGTTTTCCTATTGCTAAAGAATCCAGGTTTTCTGTTGGTGTTGATGATTTTATTGTTTTGAAAGAGCCTGATTTTGGTTATTCTGATGTGCAGACTTTTAATGTGAAGTTTGAGACAGGCATAAAGTATTTTGGAAATGGTGATGAATGCAGGTATGCTTTTAATCTTCCGGCTATGCCTTCTGTTGATGAAACGACATTCACAGATTTTCCCAAAGCAGGCAGCGTTGATGGTTATGTTCATGAGACTTCTGCTTTGACGATTCCTTATGGCGGCGGCGCTCATCCTTTATACATTTTCTGTAAGAATGGTGATGATTTTCAGTTTGCTGAGTTTGATTTATTTGTTGATTCAGCTCCTCCTAAGATTGTTAAGGCTTATGCTTTTCCAAGTGTGATTTCTGAAGAGTCTATTGTGAATCCTGGAACTTTCTCGACAAAGCTTAAGGTTGAGACTGACAAGCCTTCCTTCTGTAAGTATAGTCGTTTGACTGATAATTTTGATTTGATGGAGTCTTCGTTCGAGGCTTCTGGTAGTATGCCTAAGAATGTCCACTCAACTATTGTTGTTGTTGACGAAATCAAGGAGCATAACTTTTTTGTTGCTTGTAAGAGTCCTGCTGGCGTGGTCTCTGATACTGCTGAAATAACGTTCTCGATTAATTTATCTTTGCCTTTGCAGGTGAATGTTGTTACTGACCGCGTCTTTAATGATTCTGATTTTGTTATTGGTGTCGAGACTAATAAGAGATCATTATGTTATCTTGGAAATGACTCTTTTAATATTCATGATTGTTTTGGTGATTGCAGGCCTGGCTATGTTCATTCTATGGAGCGTGTTGTTGATGATGATGGCCGTTATAAATTCTTTGTCAGATGCTCTGTTGCTTTGACTGGGGAGAGCTCGGCGATACTGCCTGTAACAATTGTTGTTGATCAGACTCCTCCAGAGATGTTGTGGGTGAATGATTCTTCTGCTTTGGCTGATCCTGAGGTTTCTTTCTTTAAGGATCGTTTAGGTGTTGCTTTTTTGGGTAATGATTCTGGATCTGGTATTTCTTATTATTTGGTTAGTGTTGTTGAGTCTTTGACTGGTGAGCTTGTTTCTGATTGGGTTGAGAGTCTTGTTGTTGATGGGAGTTTTCATTACATTGAGAATATTTCTTTAGAGAATAATAAGAAATATGAAGTGGATGTTAAAGCTGTTGATAATGCTGGTTGGGAGAGTCTTCCTCTGTCTAGTGATGGTGTTTTTGTTAATTTCAGTGCAGAGCCGGAAAGTTGCAGTAATAATGTTACTGATGGGAATGAGACTGATGTTGATTGTGGTGGTCCTTGTGCTCCTTGCGCTCTTGGATTGTCTTGTGTTGTGGATTCTGATTGCGCTTCTGGTTTGTGTAATGGGAGTGTTTGCGTTGAGCCGGTCTCTTTGTGTGATGATGGTGTGAAGGATGGTGATGAGACTGATGTTGATTGTGGTGGTTCTTGTATTGCCTGTGAGGATGGCTTAGACTGTTATGTTGATGCTGATTGTGCGTCTGGTTATTGTGATGGCTCAACTGGCACTTGCAGGGCTGTTCCGTCTTGTGAGGATGGTTTGTTGAGTGCGGGTGAGACTGATGTTGATTGTGGTGGTCCTTGTGCTCCTTGCGCTTTAGGAAAGTCTTGTGAGGTTGATGTTGATTGTGATTCTGGTTTGGAGTGTATTGATTCTGTCTGTTCTGAGACGCGCGAAGCTCCTGTTGTTGAAGTTGTTGATAGTGACAATGATGGGGTTCCTGATAATGACGATTTCTGTCCTGATACTCCTTCTGGTGAGAGTGTCGATGAGTATGGTTGCAGTTCTTCTCAGAGGGGTGTTGAGGAGGTTAAGGAGAAGAAGGGTCATGGTGTTTTGTGGTTTTTCCTGATCATTTTATTGCTTGCAGGTCTTGGTGTGGGCGGTTATTTATTGTATAATTATTTGGTTGAGAAAGGGGCTTTAAAGCCGATTGTTTTGCCTAAATTCAAGCCAAAAGTTCCTAAGATGCAGAGGTTGCCTGCTGCTAAGCCAAGTGTTGGGCCTCGGTTGCCTTCCCATCATTTACCTCCTATAAGAGCTAAGCCTGTTGTTCCCAAAAAGCCCTCTGCAAAAGAGAAGCTTGAGGAATTATCTTCCAGGCTCAGGAAGTTTGCCAAGGAAGCTCCTGAATCTGGTTGGGTTGAGATTAAGGGTAAAAAGAAGAAGCAAGAGGAGATTTTTGAGCAGTTGAGGTCAAGATTTAAGGGTGATGAGGAGAAGAAGGCTCTTAGGCAGTTGAAGCAGAAGATTCCTAAGTCTAATGATAAGGTCTTTCAGAAGCTTAAGAAGCTTAAGAAGGATGTTGAAGAGAAGAAAAAGAAGAGGAGGGGGTGAGTGTGGGGTTTAAGAAAGGGCTTCTTCCAGGGCAGGTTCTTGCTTTTATTATTGCGGGTTTGATTTTTGTCTTGATTTTGGGTTTTGGTTATAAGTCTATTTCAGGTCTTTTGAAGAGTTCTTCTGATATTGGTTTGGCTGAAATCAGGTCTGATTTGGATTCTGCAGTCGAATCAGTTTATCCTGCTTATGGGAGTGTCAGAAAACTTAGTTTGAGGGTTCCTAAAGGTATTGAGGAGATTTGTTTTTTTGATTTTGATGATTGTGGTTCTCCTGGTTTGAAGTCTTCAAGAGGGAGATCTTTGGATTGGGCAGTAAGAGCTTGTCAGGCAGGTTCTGCTAATGTTTTTAGTGTTCCTCGTCTCCTTGATTTGTCTGTTAAGCGCATCAATGTTGTTTCTGGTTTTGTTTGTATTCCTGCTGTTGGTGGTTTGGTTGACGTTAAGCTTACTGGCAGGGGGGATCATGTTGATATTGATCGTTGGGTGTCAGAAAGATGATAGATAATAAGGGTTTTGCTTTGCAGTTTCATTGGCTTTTTATTCTCATTGCTGGAGGGATTATTCTTGTTTTCTTTTTTTCTGTTGCAGGAAAGCAGAAGGCTTTGAGTGATGAGAAGCTGTCTTTGTCTTTGGTTCAGAGCATGGATGCTATTTTTGAGATGGCTGGGGCAGGTGAAGGGACGAGTCAGGTGATCCCTCTTCCTAAGAATGGTTTGGGTTTTTCTTGCACAGGAACGTGTGATTGTTTCGTTCAGTCTGGCTCTGCGAGGAAGTCTTTTGGCAATAATATTATTTTTTCAGAGGATGAAGTGAAAGCTCCAGAGGTTATTGTTTGGAGTCTTCCTTGGAAGGTTCCTTTTAGGGTCGTGAATCTTATTTTTGTTTCTGATCCTGAGACTAGGAAGATTTTTGTTTTTGATGATAGTCCTTTTGCGAAGGATCTTAAGGATAAGCTGGCAGAGATTATTCCTGATAATATTATTTTTGAGCAGATGTCTTTTGCTGAGTTTAACAGCGTTTCCTTTGATGGTTCTGATTTGACTAAAGTGTTCTTTGTTGGCAATTCAAGGCCTTTCATTCCCTCTGCTTTTCAAGGTAAAAATATTGAGTTATTATCAATCAATCCTCAAGTCCTGGCTTTTTATGATGTACAAGGATCTTCTTTGGTTCCTTATGATTTCATCAAGTATCCTGCGGATATCACTTGGATTCTTGCGGCGATGTTTTCTGCTGATAAGAATATGTTTGTTTGTGGGTTGAAGTCTGCTTTGCAGAGGCTTAATCTTGTTGCGAAGGTTTTTAGTGATCGTGCAATGTTTTTGGCTGAGAAGACTGATGAGATGGGTCTTGAGTGTGCTTATCCTGTGGATGAGTTGGATGATTTAATAACAGAGAATGTTGTTGGCTTGAGTGATGATGATTTGTTTTCCTCAATTTCAAGGATCAATTCCGTCAGGGATAGTTTGGTTGTCAGGAATGATCAGCTTATTGAGCGGTCTTGTCCTGAGTTGTTTTAGGTTGTTGAATACGATGAAGAAAGCGCAGATGAGGGTTTTGGAGAGTGTGGCTGTTTTGATAGTTTTCTTTATTTTGATGGTTATTGGGAGCTCTGTTTATTTTGGTATGCAGAATTCAAAGCTTAAGAAGGACAGGGTTGTTTTTGAGGATTCTGAGGCTTTGAGAGCTTTGGTCAAATTGCAGTCTTTGCCTGAGCTTGATTGTTCTTTTGCTTCAGCTCACACCATTAATTGTTTTGATTTGTTTAAGTTGCAAGCTTTTTCTAATTTGACGAAGTCCGAGTCTGCTCAGGAGTTTTATTATCCTTTGTTTGGTGATGCTGTCATCAGCGTGAAGGTTGTTTTTCCTTTAGAGCGGAATTTTACTCTTTATGATGTTCACCCTGTGGAGTTTAAGTCTTTGGTCAGGAAGACTATGCCTGTTTTGGTGTATGATCCTGTCTTGTCAAGGTATTATTTTGGTTTGTCGGAGTTGATTAAGTATGCGTAAGGCTCAGTCAGAGATGTTAGGTTTGGTTTTGATTGTGTTGCTGATTTCTGTTGGTATTTTGATTGCTATTGTTATTTTTTCTAAGCCAATCGGCAAGGAAGTGCGTTATGAGCAGGAGGGTTTTTTTGCTGCTAATTTTTTGAGCACTTTGGTAAAGTCTGATTCTGATTGCAGGGGCAGGTCTGTGGGCGAGCTTTTGCAGGATTGTGCTGAAACCCATGGCAACAGCGCTATTGTTTGTGGTGAAAGGGATTCTTGCGGTCAGGCAAGGTTTTTGATTAGTAATTTATTGGATGTTGTGTTCTCAGAGAGGGGTGTTAAGTTTTATTTTACTATCAGCGATCGTGAGGGCAACACCCCTGATTCTTTGGAGGATTTTGTTTTCGGAGAGCCTTGTAGCGGCGAGTTTGAGAGCAAGACGAGGCCGTTGGTTTTTAACAATGGTGTGATTTATCTGAAGTTGGATATTTGTCACTGAAATTTCAGCTTGTTTGGTTGTATTCTTGCGCTCATGTTTCTGTGTGTATTGCGATCATTGATGCTGAGAAATCGCTTATCTTGTCTGTCAAGCAGAGTAATTGACTTAGAATTAATGATTCTTTGCCTTCTTTCTTGACAGATTCTTTTATTTTCTCTTTCAGTTCTTTTTTCTTTATTTGTAGTTTGTTGATTTTTTCTTGTTTTTTCTCATAGAAGAATTCGTAGAATCCTCTTAATAGTTCGTTTGCTTCTTTTATAAGTTCAATTGTTTCTTTGCTTGTTTTGATTTTTTCTTTGATGATGTGTTCTATGATATATTTGTACTCATCAGCTATTTTCTCTAAGTTCCAATTTATTGTGTAATAGAAGCTGTTCTTTACAGGATCTGATAAGCCTCTTTTGTTGATGACTCTTTGGCAGAAGTTTGTCAGTTGGTTGTTGGTCTTTTCCATCTGTTTTATTTGGTTGAGCTCTGTTTCGTCAAGTTCTTTTTTTGATAACGCTTCAACAAGAGAATCTCCCATTGTTAGTGTGACTTGGAATGCTCTTCTCATGACATTGTTAAAGCTTTGTTCGTCTGCTTGTGATATTGCTCTTAGGATGCATCTTTTTTCTGTCTGCTCAACTATTGTGAATCCAAGCATCAGGTCTCTTGTCAGTTCCATGAGCAGGGGGAGTTGTTCTTTTTTGTAGAATATCTCAATCTCATCATATCCTTTCTTGTGCAAGGAGCTAAGCCACCACCTGATGACTCTTTCTGTTGAGTTTGTGATGTTTATTGTTGTTGTTAGTTTTTTTCTTTTGTTTTGTGTGGAAATGATTAAGGAAGAACCTTTTGGTTCAATGTTCAGTTCGTCTCCTTTTTGTATTTCCCATTCTTTCACCCATTCTTGTGGCAGGCTGACCACCATTGTCTTCTCAGCAAGTTGTATTGCTTTGCGCTTCATATATTCTTGAAAAGAGAAAAAGATATAAAAATCTTACTTCCTTGTTTTTTT
>CAYPUD010000016.1:9185-11667 GCA_964413955.1 uncultured Methanosarcinales archaeon | reverse complement strand
GCTTGGCGGCATAGGCACACTAAAGTTAACTTTTCTTGAGATTGAGAGCTGACTGGATAAATTCTAATTTTTTACAAAATAAAACAAAAGGTAAAATAAGAACTTTGAAATGGACGCTGCGAGATTTGAACTCGCGGCCTCAACGTTGCGAACGTTGCGCTCTACCAAACTGAGCTAAGCGCCCTTCTGTTGAGAGTTGAAGTTATTGGGTTTTTTAAAATGTTTTGGAAAATCAAGTTAGACCAATCACAAACTAAACATTTAAATATAAATATATTTTTTAAAGGAGCAAGATGGCTATGCTTAAAGGGGTGAAAACAGTAAAGCGCATTCTGATAATCGCAGTTGTATTAGTTCTTATCATAGTTGTCTACAAGCTTCTGACAGCAGGCCCTGCCATTAAGCCTATTACAAATAATATCATTAAACTAAGATTAGCGAATAATCCTTTAGACAAGGCAAAGATCATTTCTTCAACAGATAATCTTGTGAATAAAATAAATAATGATGATGTAAAAAGCCAGTGGAGTGAGATAATTGATTGTGTGAACAAAGGTTGTTCTGATAAGAAATACTTTGATTTTCTCATTGTCTTATTCAACCAGTATGGCGATAAATTAGCAAGGAGTGATCTTTTGTTGAATCTGCTCGCTGTTGAGCGTTACTGGGGGACTGACGAGGTTATCACTTTCTCAAAAGCGATGAGTTTTGTTGATGATGAGATTAGCAGATCACACTCAAAATCCATGAAGGACAAGTGGGATGAATTAGTTAAGTGCAATAACCAGTGCGAAAAAGAGAACGACTTATTCTTTGAGTTGATTCAACTGATTGTAAACTAAACTGTATCAAAATAACAGAAATATTTAAATCAAATAAAAACCAAAGTTCTTTAAAATGAGGCGACAACGCAGAAGAGCAAGAAATACTGGGCATAAGATCAGCAAAGTATCTGAGAGCGCTCTGGCTTACTCTTATGATCCTGACACATCAAAGAAAGATAATGGCGCAGCAATCCTTGAAGTAACTGATGAGGAGGATTTAGCAAGAGCAGAGTTAGTCTCAAGACTGAATGAGGCTGTCGCTAAGTGGAAAGAGGAAAAAGATCTTCCTGTTGAGAAGAAAGAAAGCAGAATCAGCAAGGTCCTTAAGGTTTTAAGCAGGAAAGAAAAGAGGGATAAGCGTGATTTTGAGGAAGCGCGCAGTTTTCTTGAGAAAATCCGCAATTTTAACCCGACCGATACAGAAGATATTAATCTTGATGATATCACGCCAGAAAAGGTTGTCCACAAGAGTAATCACCATCATCAAAAAAATATTGAAGGAGAGAAACTAGTAGTTGAACTGAAAGACCGTCCTCAGAATATCGAAGATACTGAAAGCATAGATGTTGTTCAGGAGATGGACCTGAATGAAGCTGAAAAAACTCAAGAGCACAAGTATAAGGGTCTTACAGGCAAGAAAGAACGTTTCAGGAAAGAGATTAAATCTGCTATCAAAGCGCATCATAAGCATAATAAAAAGGTGTTTGATAAGGGTTCTTTGCATATTGAAGTTTCAGATGTGGATTCTTGTGAAGAGCCATTGAAATCTGTTGTTGTTAAGGACGCTAAACAAGAGACAGGAAGGATTGACAAAGAACACACAAAAAAAAGACAGAAAAACTCCTCTGATCAGGATTATAGGATCAGACTCAAAGAATTCAGAAAAGCGTTTGAGAAAAAAGCTGCAGAGATCTCTAAAAGCATGGCAAAAGGGCTCAAAGGCACTTATGCGTCCTTGAAAGAGCGGATTGATGAGCGAAAGAAACAGATAAAAGGCCAGATTAAGAAGCAGGTATTTGATAAGGTTCACGAGAAGAGAGAATTGCGTAAAGCGAAAGCTCAGGCTTTGCTTGACAAGAAAAAGAAGAAAAAAGAGCTTGACGCTGCCATAGAAAAGATTTATAAAGAGATAGAGCAAGTATAATGCTTATGAAAAGATTGATCAGATCAGTTGAGTTCACTGTCTTAATTCTTGCAGTGCTGGTGTTCGCTTTAGTAACATCAAACAAGCCAGGCATTACAGGCTTTGTCACAACAGAAGTCCACTCTCAAAAGCTTGACATAGAACTGGCTGAGAGTTCTTTGGTGTCTATTGAGTCCATCAGTGATTCGCCGATCAGGTTGAGTTCATTGAAATTATCAGGTGAAGTAAGAGGAAATGGTCTCGTTGAGATTTATCTGACTGATGGAAATCATAAAAAGCTAGTTTACACTAACTTGCAAAAGAAGAAGAAAGGGATGATCGAAATTACTGGTCGTGCCACTGGGGGTGTCAGGGTGTATAAGAAAGCAAAGCTTAGCGGATCTGTTGTACGGCCTGAAGGGTACGAAGTTGTACAGGAAGCTTTTAATCAGGCTTGTGTTGAAACCTGCAGTTTTGATGATGGTTCTCAAAAATATTATGACCTCGAAGTGTGGGTGCAGTCAGGAGCAAAGGT
>CAYPUD010000016.1:0-9085 GCA_964413955.1 uncultured Methanosarcinales archaeon | reverse complement strand
ATGTCAGGGGTATCCCCTATTGCGTTGATGACTGCGCCATTCCCCTGTCCTCATGGAAAATGCGTTTATTGTCCTGGCGGGGTTAGCAGTGACTTTGGTGATGTCCCGCAGAGCTATACTGGGATGGAGCCGAGCGCTATGAGGGGTGCAAGAAATAATTATGATCCTTACTTGATAACTTTCAATAGGCTGGAACAATATGTTGCCGCAGGCCATCTCCCTGAGAAATGCGAGGTGATCATTCAGGGAGGCACTTTTCCTTTCTTTCAGAAGAAATATAAGGATGATTTCATTTATTTCATGTACAAGGCTCTTAATGACTTTAGCGATCTGTTTTTTCCAGAAGGTGAAATTGATATTGATGCTTATAGGAAATTCTTTGAGATGCCTGGTGAGATCGGTGAGCCTTCAAGAGTCAGGAGGATCCACAAGAAGCTGCTTTCGATGAAAGAAAAGAACATTAAAACTTTAGAGCAGGAAAAGAAAAGGAACGAAAGTTCAAGGATCAGATGCGTCGCGCTTTGCATTGAGACAAGGCCTGATTATTGTTATGAGAAAGAGATCGATGAGATGCTGCGTTATGGTGTGACAAGGGTTGAGATTGGTGTGCAATCTTTGGATAATGATATCCTGAAAGCTGTGAAAAGAGGTCATGGTGTTGAGGAAGTGTTTAAAGCGACGAAACTTGCGAGAAATGCATTGCTGAAGGTGGGTTATCATATGATGCCAGGACTGCCAGGCAGCTCTGCAAAGAAAGATATAGAGATGTTCAGGATTTTGTTTGATGACCCGAGGCTTAGGCCTGACGCTCTGAAGATATACCCAACCATGGTCCTGAAAGGGACTGAACTTTATAGGATGTGGCAAGAAGGCAAGTACAAGCCTCTAAGTTCTGAAGAGGCTGCGGAAATAATCTCTGAAGCCAAGAAGTACATCCCTAAATGGTGCAGGGTCATGAGGGTGCAGAGAGATATCCCTAAACAAGCGATTTCTGCTGGCGTGGATATGACTAACCTGCGTCAGTTGGTTGAGAAAAAGCTCAAAGAAAAGGGCAGGAAATGTAAGTGCATCAGGTGCAGGGAACCAAGAAATAAGAGAGTGAATTTTGAGAGTGTCAAGCTGAACAGGATTGATTATGATGCTTCAGGGGGAAAAGAGATTTTTCTTTCATTTGATGACATGGAAAATGATCTGATCCTGGGATTTTGCAGATTGAGAATTCCAAAGCAGAGTTTCAGGAAAGAGATCTGCAAGGACTGCGCTGGCATCAGAGAACTGCATGTTTATGGCGCTGCTGCAGAATTAGGAAAAGAAGGCAAGATCCAGCATAAAGGAATGGGTAAGAAACTGTTGGCAGAAGCAGAAAGGATCGCTAAAGAAGAATTCAACTGCAAGGAGATTGTTATAATTTCAGGGGTTGGTGTGAAGGAGTATTATTATAAGCTGGGCTATAAGCCTAAAGGTCCTTATGTCAGCAAAAGGCTTTGATTGTGCTAACTTCCCGCAAAACTTTTATAAAAAATCCACAGAAAAACACGAAATGATGAGAAATAAAGTTACTTTATCAGCTTTTGTGGCAGCTATTTTAGTTATGCCTATCGCTTTTGCAGATGCGGGTGTTGCCCCTTTGATGTTTGTTAACATTCAACTCCTTCCTTTTTTATTGGTTCCGATCATTTTTATCGAAGCTTTTGTTATTAAAAAATTTTTAAAGGTGAATTATGGAAAATCTTTGCTTTATTCAGGGATTGCAAATATTGTCAGCACAGTTGTCGGTTATCTTGTTCTGAGCATTTTGATATTTCCATTTACTGCGATTTACGTTTGGGTAACTAATCTAATTTCAAAAGGCATTTTTTCAGCCAGTTTTTTTCAAAGCATTTGGTTTATCATTATCATTTCATTTGTGGGGCTTATTTTTTCTTTTTTGCTCACTGTAATTTCTGAGTATCTTGTTTTAAGGGCTTTTTTCGAGAAGAAAAATAAGAAAATTGTGGTTAAAACTACATGGATCGCAAATATTATCTCGTATGTTCTCTTGGTTCTTGTTGTAGTTTTCTTTTCTATTCTTAGTGCTCTTTCTTAGACATTGTTATCCTTTCAAAAGAAAACGACTATAATTATCGGTCTGCGCACAAGCAGTGCGCCTCTTGTTCAGTATAAGAGTTTTATACCTCTGCGCCTAATTTTATTTCGCGCAACATATGCACCAACTCATTTAAGCTGACTTGGCTTTTTGATGAAAACTTTTTTAATATGCAAGTGCTTTTATGCGTTTATCGCTAAAAAAAGAAGTGAAAATCAAAAATGAAATTTGAACCAAGAAGATGGCCTAAAGAGGTCTGGATGGCTGTTTTTGTTGTTTTGCTTGCTTTTTATTTTCTGACGATAAACAAATTGCCGGAGAATGCAACAGGATTCTTTTCTGTTGGGAATGATCAAAGATGCGAATGGTCTTATCTAACTGATGAATTTCCAGCTAAAGAAGCTCTCGCTCTTGATTTGAATGATTTTTTTATGGGTTGTGATGAATATGCTGTTTTTTCTGATGATGGCAAGGTTTTCAGGAAAGATAATCTCATTGTGTTTTTTCCTAACAAGAAAAAGAGCTTGATTACGATCGTTGCTAAGAACAAGGCAAATAGTGTCACTAAGGCAGTCAAGGTTACTAAGGTTAAAGAGTGAAATAACCGCAGGATTGAAATTAGAATCCTTTTCTTATTTGATTATATTTTATTTGATTATAAGTGCCTGATTCTGATATGCTCTTTCAAAGAAAGCAATGCATAGATGAATGAGATTATCATAAACAGTTCAAAGAAGCCATTGATGTGTATCGGAATGTTTACAATATTGAAGACTCTCAGTATAGTAAGCACTTCTTCTGCTACAAAAACTAGTAATGCTGCGAATATCATCTTCCATGGTGTCAGGAATACGTACCCTGCTTTTGGCGTCCTGAAGAGTTTTACAAAAAGATAAACTGTAATCAATACAAAAGCAAGATTATAGAATGGCGCGATCATCCCTAAAGCCAACAAGAAGCCAGTCATGCCAACCACCCTCTATTTATGTTTATCTGAACTACCAGTGCAACAATCAGGCAGCCAAGGATAGCTCCTGGCAGGACGTGTGTCAAAAAAGGAGACCTGTATATTCCAAAAGTCTTTATGATTCCAAAAATTTCCTCTATTGCAAAAAGGACTAGTGCAAGAATCATCCATTTCCAGGCATGCAGTTGCTTGATCTTCTTTGCTGAACTGAACAGGCTGACTGCTATGAATCCTGCGATTATCACCAGAACAAGTGAAGATATCTGGCTGATTCCATAAACCCAGTCATAGATCGTTAACAACCTTTCACCTCTTTGGACTTCAATCTCTTTTTAAGGTATTTAAAGGTTTCGTTACATCTGGTCAATTTGAAGCCTTGTCACTTCGCTTTACATAGTGTGAAACAATAGAACCGCGCAAGGTCTAAATATCGCCTTTTATTTTTTTGATGGCTTCGTCTATTTCTTCTTTTGGCTCTTCAGGAGAATTCTTTTTCTTTTTAGATAGATCAATCACATTCTTGTCCAGATCTATGACTTCAGGCTTTTTTTTCTCTTTCAAAGAATATTCCACCATGAACATCTCGTCCCTGATCCTTGAAGCGATCTCGTCAAGGTTTGGTTTTGGCTCCATTGGCTTGCACAATAAGTCTAGACCATCATCCTGAAACCTTGGCAGGACATGGATGCTTAATCTGCCATCTGCATTATCCTGGCTTTGCCCTGTCTTTAGGATTATGTTTGAGCCATGCGCTCCTAATCCTTCAAAGACTGCTGTCGCGCAATAGGATGCTGTGGAGAACATATGTGTTGCGCTTTCTGCGCTCAGGTTCTCAAACTGCGATTCTTCTTCATTAGAGAATATCTCTACATGGCCTGTGCATTGTGGGTTCTCAGGAATCACCACTAAGACTTTATTATCCTCATAAATGACTTTCTGTTTTTCTTTTATGTCTTTCAGATAGTCCGCTGTTTTTGGTGTTTTGGTAAGCCATTTTACTGGGTTTCTCATGAAATGGTTCCTCATCATTGCAGGAATGTTGTGTGCGAGCATGCCTGTTGCTTGTTCTTGTTTTGTCTTATCTATATCCTTCCTTTCATCAAATGCGAAATTGTCAACTCCGTCGCCTTTCTCTCTTGGCAGCAGGTGTATCAGGAAATGTGGTGATTGTTGGCCTGCCACGCCCCCATTTGCGATAAAGACATTCGCTCCTGTTGTTATCATCGCTTTCTTTAATGCGCCTATAATCTTTGGCATCACTCCAAACATGTGTCTGAATGTTTCAGGCGGCAGGTAAGGAAGTATTGGGTAATGCTCTTTAGGCAGTAAAAGCATGTGGCCTTTCACGCAGGGGTTTATGTCAAGTATTCCCAGAATGATGTCATCGCTGTAGACTTTTTTTGATTCTATCTCTCCTTTTATTATCTTGCAGAATATGCAGTTCTTTTTCTGTTCTTCTAATTGTGCTTTTATTTCAGGTGAGAGCTCCATTTTCTTTAATCTTTATCCAGATTTTAAAAAGTTATTTGATTATGTGGCTGAATTTGATTATGCTGAATGGGCATTGCTATTGACTTCAGAAAGCCTTTTAGAATCAAGTATCTTCTTGAGATAAACACAGGATAAATACGGGTCCTAGGGGATTCGAACCCCCGACCCCTCGGTTAAGAGCCGAGTGCTCTGACCAGACTGAGCTAAGGACCCGTAAAAAGCATTTTTTTAATTTTGTTTTAAAAACCTTTTTATCAAATCCAGGCTGATCTCAGAAAAATCATCAATCACCAGATCTGCTTCATTTAATTCTTCTCTTGGATGTGTTGTTGTCAGGCCTATCGCTTTCATCCCTGCTCTTTTGGCCGCTTCTATCCCTGCAAGAGAGTCCTCAAAAACTATGCAATCCTTCGGCTCTGCCCCGATCTTTTTAGCGGCTGTCAAGAAGACTTCAGGATCTGGCTTGCTTTTAGTTACTTGTGAAGAATCTACGATTACTTCAAAATAATTTTTTAGGGGTGTGTTGTTCATTATAAAACTCACATTGTTCGGTGAGCCAGAAGTGCCTATTGCTATCGGAATTTTGTTTTTAGTCAGTTCTTCAAGAAAAGGGACTGCCCCTTTGATGAGTTCTAAGTTCTTATAAGAGAATCCTCTGTAGAATTCTCCTTTTTCTTGAGCGAGCCTTTTTATTTCTTCTTCTGAAAGATCTTTTCCGAAAAGCAACCTCAACAAGTGCGCTGTTGTTTTCCCTGGAAGTATCCTGTTCAGCTCCTCTTCTGAATACTCAAAATTATATTTCTTGCAGAATGCCTTCCACGCCTGTTTATGAAAAGGTATTGTGTTCACCAAGACCCCATCCATATCAAAAATGACTGCGATACCCATATCATTCAAGATTAAGCCTTGATTTAAAAATTTTGTCTCAGATTTCAGGACAGTTTCATCTTTTTTTTGCATGGGCTTTTGCACGTCAGAAAAATATAAGATTTCAGCAGGATGAAATCAAAAGGTTTTTAAATAAATATTCTTTTTTTGAGAGAAAAAGGTGAAGGCTTTTTTGTTTTATTCTTCATCCAAAGACTCTGCATCCTCTGAGATGTCTAAGTCCACCTCACGGCACGTCTTTGGCTTTGACCAGTCCAGAATCTCATCATAATTAGGCATCCAAATATCTTATGGTGTTTGGCTTATTTAAAATTTGTGAAAGAAAATGGCAAAAAAACAAAAGAAGATAAAGATTGATTTCAGGTATAATCTTAGTGTCTACTGGAGTTTGTTGAAGAAGTACAGATTTTTCTTCTTTGGCTTGTTGTTTCTGATTTTCTTGTTAGAAAGCACCAGGGTCATCAATAAGTATTTGTTCAAGGAAGTGATTGATGCTAGCACGAGGTTCTCAACAAAAGCCTTGCTGTTGAGCAAGTACACTTCAATCCTGACAATCATCCTTTTGGTCTTTCTTGCGATCACGATCTTTAATTCTGCTGGTTACTGGTTGAGGATGCACATGATCAACTTGCTTGATGCAAGGCTTATTCTTGATCTGAAGAGGAAATTCTTCAATCATATCATCCACTTATCATATAATTTTCATTCAACACACAAGACTGGCTCATTAATCAGTAGGATAATAAGAGGTGGCAGTGCAGTTGAGAGGCTTACTGATGTCTTTGTGTTCAACTTTGCTCCATTGTTGTTCCAGTTCACGATCGTGGCAGCATCATTGCTCTTTATAGGAGTTATTCCTGCGCTCATCTCTTTTTTTGTAGTTGTTGTTTTCATCGCTTACAGTTATTTCATCAATAACATCCAGCAAAAATCTAATCTCCAGTTGAATCAGGCAGAGGACGAAGAAAAAGCTAACATCAGCGATGTCTTCACGAACATTGATTCGATAAAATATTTTGGTAAAGAGAACAGGATAAAAAGCATTTACCGAAAATTTGCTGTTAAAACAAGAAATGCGTTATTGAAAAACTGGAATTATTTCAGATGGCTTGATTCAGGACAGTTGCTGATCCTTGGGATTGGATTAGTGCTTTTAGTGTGGTTTTCAGTGACGCGATTCATAGCAGAAGATATAACAATAGGGACAATGGTCTTCTTGTTCACTGTATTCAATAACCTGTTCGGGCCTTTGTTTGGCTTTGTCCATGGGATGAGAAACTTTTACAGGTCTATGGCAGACTTCCAGGACCTTTTCAAATACGCTAAGATAAAGAATGAGATTGAAGATCTGCCTAATGCAGGAAAGCTCAAGATTGTCCATGGTGATATAGAATTCAAAAACGTATCTTTCAAATATAAGAAAAGAAAGATATTCTCTGACTTCAACCTAAAGATTCCCAGAAATAAAAAGATTGCTTTGGTTGGCCCGTCTGGAAGCGGCAAGACCACGCTGATCAGGTTGCTGTTTAGGCTTTATGATGTCAACTCAGGAGCGATTCTGATAGACGGAAAGAACATCAAAGAGTTCAAGCAGGAATCATTGAGGTCTGAGTTAAGCATTGTCCCTCAGGAATGTGTGCTTTTTGATGATACCATCTATAACAATATTGCTTTCTCTAATCCGAAAGCTAAGAGGAAAGACGTCTTCAGAGCTATGAAGTTTGCCCAACTGCTCAAGATTGTGAACAATTTTCCGAAAAAAGAGAAGACTGTTGTTGGTGAAAGGGGTGTTAAGCTGTCAGGAGGAGAGAAGCAGAGGGTATCAATTGCGCGAGCAATACTCGCTGACAAGAAAGTCCTTGTCCTTGACGAAGCGACTTCATCTCTTGATTCAGAGACAGAACATGAGATTCAGGCAGACCTTCAAAGATTGATGGAAGGCAGGACAAGCATAATCATAGCTCATAGGCTCTCTACAATAATGAATGCTGACAAGATAATTGTCTTGGACAAGGGAAAGATAGTCCAGCAGGGAACACATAATCAGTTGATCAAAGAGAAAGGATTGTATAAGAAGTTATGGAACCTGCAGAAAGGAGGGTATATTAAGTAGATTGCGTATATTGTTAATCTTTTTAGATCATCTTCCTGCAAAAAAATCCGTGCTTAAGAAAAACTCAAAAAAAGTGAATAAGCTACGCGTAACATGTTAAGAATCTCTTTAATTGGTCCAGGGGATGTTGAATTTCATTTTTTTGAGTTGTTAAAGCTTAAGAAAGATGAATTTAACCAACAAATAAAGGATTTAGCCAGGACTTTAATTGATGCAGATGTTGAGCTTGTTCTCTTGCCTGACAGAGGAGTTTCCTTTGAGATTGCTAAGAGCTTCAAAGAGTCTGGTGGAAAAAGGGTTTTTGGCACAGTCCCTTTAAATGATAATGATTTTGGAATTAATCATCTAAATAAGTTCATTGATGCTGAAATTGATAGTAAAAAGATTTTTGATGAACTCATCAATACCAATGACTGGTATAAGCAAGACCTTTCCTGCTGTCTTTTTGGGGACTTAGTTCTTATGCTAGGAAATTCTCTCGGTGCTTTTGGCGAGTTAGTTTATGGGTTCTATCTGTATAAATTATTCAAAGGAAACAAGCCTGGAGTAAATGCGATGAAAAGTAAAGTTCATCCTGAAATCAGAGCAGGGGTAAGGACTCCTTTTTCTGTAATAGTTTACTTGCCCTTTTTCAGAGATAAATTGCCTTTTGAGATTGAAGCTTATATCAAAAAGACTGGTGGGAAGATTTTTTATGTCAGTAATCCTAAAGAATTGCTCTCTTTACTGAGAGGATTTTCTGAATCTTCTGCTTAGCTTCTTAAACTGACTGACAACTCTGACATAAATAACAAACTATTTATACCAATATATATTATTCTGTTGTTATGCCTGTTAAAGATATTGAGCAAGCTCTTGAGAAGCAGGTCAAGCCTGTTGTTGATAAGGCGATGCAGAATTTCTTAGGAGTTAGCATCTCTGATATTGAGTCTGATATCTCTGATGCTCTGAAGAAGAATCCTTTATTGGAGGTTGCTGTCAACACGAATCTGCCTTACAAGGAAGCGAAAAAGGCTTTCAAGAAAGCGTACATCACTCATCTGTTAAGGATGAATTTTGGAAATGTTTCTGAGGTCGCAAGGATCAGCGGGGTTGACAGGAGAAGCATCCATAGGCTTATCTCTGACTTAAAGATTAAAGTTGACAATTTCAGAAAGGAACTTTTCAGGGCAGATTATCTGAAGAAGGTTGAAGTGCAGAATATCATTGAACAGACCCTTGACCAATACAAGAACATCATCCGGCCTGAAAAGCTTAGAGCGATGTATGAGCACGCCCCTGAGATTTCTGCGGATATTGTCAAACATCTCCCTGAATCTCCGATGACTCTGAAGGAGGCCGAGGAATTCTTTGATCGGAAGTATCTCAAAATAAAACTAAAAGAAAACAATGGCAATATTTCAAGAACAGCGAAGAAGATTGGCTTGAGGTTTGAGACTTTGTTCAGAAAGATAAAGAAATTAGGGATTAATGTGAAAAACATCGATAAGTAGAAAATATTTTAAATCTTGATTTTCTTTCAATCTTTATGAAACGTGTC
>CAYPUD010000015.1:9661-12278 GCA_964413955.1 uncultured Methanosarcinales archaeon | reverse complement strand
GGAGCATTTTCTTGTGTTGAATTCTAGTGCGCCTTTGTGGCGCAGTTTTATATTGCTGCAGAGTTTCCTCTCAGGAACTTAATGTTTTTAAAATCCAGAAACTAAGACCTGTTTTATTCTGGTTTGATCCATTCAGAGAGCTTAACAATCTCATCAATGAACCTTTGCAGCAACGCTTTGTCTGATTCAAAGACAACAATGACTTTCTTATGCCCGAAAAATATCTCAAGAGAATATCCTGATTGCTTATAGTGATGCAAATAATCTTCGTCCAATAAAAGTTTCTTATCAATATTTCCTTTCTCATCTTGATAAAGATGTGGATCAAAATCTGTGTGCAAGAAGTCCATCAGATGAAGATACAAGTCAGCAAAAGCGCTATTCCTTTTGAATGTGATCTCAACTCTCTTTTCTTTCCTGCTTATTGCAGTTATTGTAGGTTTGGTCATGATAGAAACAACAGAGTCTTATTTTTTTATAATATTTACTGTGATGAATAGTGTCTTGCAGACTCTAAACACAAATTATTTAAAATTTCCAAACCCCTATGAAAGTATGAGTCAAAAATTTTTCTTGATCATTGCAATCATGGTTTTAGGCCTGCTTGCTTTGAGTGGTTGTGTTCAACAACGGACGAGATCTGAGGAACACATTACTACACAGACACATGCTAAATCAGAGTTTGTTACAGCAAAATTGGTCAGCGTTGAAGGAGGAGTGTTTGTTCCATCTGCAGGCTATTATGAGGGGGAATTGACATTATCTGATGTAAGAACTGGCAAGGAATACTCAATATTTGCTTGTTCAAAAAGCTGGGATTGGGTCAAAGAAAATGCTTGTTATAGGTTCAGCCCAATAGAAGTAAATAAGAATATTGAACAACACAAGCTTTCTTCAGAATTAAGCGGATGTTATGTCGGGTCTTTAGATGAAGTAAATTGTTGAAGGATCTTTATTCTCAACATACATTCACTCTAAAAGTGTTGAGATGAGATTTACTTATAACTCAACTTTGACACTCTTAGTTCATGTTGATACGAAACTTTATCTCCCTGCTTCTCAACAATTAAACCCATTGGAAGAAGTTTAGCTATGACCTCTTCATCAAGGGTTCTTCTTCTAGAATCTGTTACAGACAAATCCAATGGGCGCTTCTGAGAATTGATTTCAGAGAGTTTAGCTCCTGTTACACTGGCAGCGCGTTCAATAACTTTATCTGCTAAAGATGAATGAGCAACATAAAAGTCTGCGCCAATGTTTTTAGAAACTGCGCCAAATAATTCAAACGCTTCAGGAAAAACCTCGCAGATTTCAGGGATATAGATTGGGCTCGCAACAGCTAAATCTGCTTTGTCCTTGAACATAGTTTGGGTTACATCACCAATCCTAAATTCAACAACCTGTTTTCCTTTTCCTCTTACGCTAATAGAATTCTCATATTGAGTTATTTGCATTTCACGTGGATCAAGTTCGTTATTTGCAAAATAAGCAATTAAAGCAGCATTGATTGATTCTGGAAACAGATCTCCAAAAATGATCTTTCCGTTTTCCAGCCCTTCAAAGTTTTTTGCTGCATAATTTCCTAGAAAACCAGCTCCGCACCCTAAATCAACTAATGACTTTGCATTCCTTACATCAGTATTTTTGGATAATGAGTCTGCCAGAAAAAAATGGTTCATTGATGCTGCTGGAAACCTATTTCTTTCTTCAGGTAAAAAAGCAAAAGTATTGTCATAACCGACAGCAATAGGCTTCATTTCAGTTTGTTTTATCAATTGTTCAAATATGCTTGGTTCGATACTTGAAACAGGGTCTTTGACAGTATAAATCACTTTATCATCGTCAATAAGGTCTTGGCTTTTCAAGCCTTTGCTTGTAATTATTCTGTAAAGATTCATTGTATTTCTTAATTAACAGAATTATTTATAAATCTTTCGTTTTTGTTGTTATGTGTAAGTAGTGATTCCTTTTTGACAAGATTATTTTTTCACATCTAAAAGTTCCTTTTCGTACTTCTCTTTGATGAGCCTGCAGGCTTTTTCAATGAATCTGCTAAAATTCTTATTCTTACACCAAATCTTACCCAAATCTTTTCTTAAATTCTTATGGATGGGATATCCATAATCTTTCTGCAACAAAATGCCTTTGAATTCAGAATTGATAAGAAAGGTCAGCGCTTCTTTCAGATGTCCAATCAGTTCATCCTTCAAGCCAAGCTTTCTGCATTGAATCCAGTAATAATAGGTAAAAAACAAATGAAATATTTCATGAGTTATGGTTGTTAGAAAGATATTACTGTCAAAATTATACACAGGAACGGCTATCCAGAAATAGTCTTTGCCAAACCCGTAAGGAGCTCTCAAGCAAGAAGTATAATAACAGATGATCTTTTTGTAAGGTGTTTTCTTGTTATGAATCTCTTCTAACTTTTTAATTATTTGTTTTCCTTTCAATTCCCACGCAGATTTAATTTTTGACTTAAAGAAATCAATCTCTTTTCTTTTTTTCTTATAGAGCCTTTTCAGATAAGGGCCAAGGAATCTATACGCTTCTTTTTGCGTCCTGCCTTTGATTTTTCTGACAACTTGCTTTGGCATATAGTCTGTCCAATCAATTC
>CAYPUD010000015.1:0-9561 GCA_964413955.1 uncultured Methanosarcinales archaeon | reverse complement strand
AAATTTTATATAATCTTAGAATCTTTGATAAATAATGGACTTAAATAAATTTCTTGTAAAAGCAAAGACCTCAACTTACGCAAGCGCAAAAGGTGGGAATAAGAAAGTCTTAGATGATGGAGCTAAAGAAATGATATTTGAGGAAGGCAACCTAAAATACAGGGACAGGTATTATGGTTTTGATCCCTTTATCGGAGAAGAAGTTGTTTTCGAGGATGGAGAAGCCATCTGGTCAATGAATTATTATGGAAAAACAACATCTAAAGATATTCCTGCAGAACAAGTGTATGAATTTCTTAAAGAGGCTCTGCGGCAGATCACAAAAGACAAGCCGTTCAGAGGTCCAGACAACTTTAAGAAAGGCGAACTGGAGTACATCAATGAATCAAGAGGAGATTTCAAAGATTTCTCTGGAACAGAAAGAATATTGTTTAGATGCAAGGAAGTTTACAGGCTTGAGTATCATGGCTGCATGGTCAGGAACAAATGATTACTTGAGAAATTAACATTAGTTGTTATTTAATGGTGGTTACAACCGAAAAATTTAAATACTAATCCAATTATATACCATTTACATCAACTATGTTTGTATGAAACAAAAATATTGTTGTTGATGTTTAAAGGATAAGGAAAATGGCAAATTATTTCAAAGGGTTTTTTATTTCATTATGCTTAAGCGCTGCATTGGCAATAAGCGGATGTAAAGAAAAAAAGAGTGGACTGGAAAAAACAATAAAAATAGAACCTATAGTTCAGTTGATCGATACACCTAATAATCACAGTTACAATGACTCATTTGAATCAGATAGTCTTGAAAATGTTTTGAAAAATTTAACCTATAATGACTCATTTGAATTAGATATTCGATTAGCATTAGTTGATAAAGCGAGCAAACGTTTAGATGGGTCTTTGGCCCTTTTAAGAAGAGGGTTTAGCCCAGGGGAAGATCTAACACCCTTTTATCAGACTTTCTTAAATATTTTGGAGGATGATTACACTGAAATTGAGAAGAGTGTCAAGAAGATAAACCAGAAATATACTCAAATTACAACAACACTCACAAAAGATCTGCAGACAGGAACACAAAAAGAAAATGAGGCATTGCTCAAGAAATATATGCGAGAGTTGATAGAAAGCAAATATGACTTTGCTGAGAATGTTTATAGTTATTTCAGGGATGAAGCCCTATTTAAAAAATGGTTTGAAAAAGAGGATAAAGAAACCAGAACCAAACTAGAGATAGAAAACAACAAAGTAAGCGCGCTTAGAGAAAGAATCTATAATCATGCAAGTAAGTTAGATGAATTGAGTGAGAAAGCTGATGAGAAGTACAGAATTTTAGAAAGTCCTGCCAAAGGCTCTTGGAAAGACTACTTAGAAACTTTGTATACAAAATGCATTAAAGAAAACAAAAAGAATTAAATAACTTTCTTAGTTGCCTTATGATTATTGCATATCTTTGGTGTAATCAATGGAACATAAGATGAGGCTTTTTGAAAGCCCTTTTGAAAGGATAAAGTCAGGAAAAAAGACTATTGAGCTCAGATTATTTGATGAAAAACGCCAGAAATTAAGCATAGGAGATATCGTTGAGTTCTCCAAATTGCCAGACATGAAAGAAAAGGCAAGGGTTGAGGTTGTAGCTCTGTTGAGATACAAAACATTCAAGGATCTCATAAATGATTTTGGAATGGAATATTACGGGTATCCTAAAGATTATCCAATAGAAGTTTTCATGAAAAACATATACAGCATATACACAAAAGAAAAAGAACAGAAATACGGAGTATTAGGGATTAAGATTAAGCTGCTTGATAATAATTAGGTCATGTTTCAGAGTTTTGCGCGAGCGTTGCATTAAGATTCTATTTTAGCAGGTTGCCACGACGATCTTCAATCACAAGAACAACAATTATTATTAAAAAAATGTCACATATTTATTGTTTGGATGTTGATATTCTTTAAAAATTCTAAAGTCTTAAAGGCAAGTGTATGAGAATTAAGTCCAACAATAACGGATTGGAAGAGAACCTAAGAGAACCTTTGGCAGCACTGCCAAGAATGCAGCAAGATCAGGAAAGTCTGGATGACTCTCTGGATCTGAATTATGATTCTAGCTTAATCTATCATGAGAATCCTCTCATAGATGGACAGAATGAGTATCTTTCACAATTAGAAGAACTGCTAAGCAGCCAAAAGTATTTTGATGATTCAGAAGAATTAGAAGACGAATTGTTTGCGCTGAAGCAAATGATGACAAGCCTTGCTTTGTCAAGCTTTAAAGGACTTTATGGCGCTTTCGCAGCAACCCAACACCAAGACTCAGGAAGCTATCAGTTGGAGTTAGAGTACATAGTGCTGAGAGATGATTCAAATATCCAAATAAGTTACTTAGGGATTCTGGCAACAGGTTTAGCAACAAATGATCAGCCTGAAACGTCATCTGTTTCGTATAAATTTTTATTGGTCTTTTACAAAGGAGAGCAAATATCTGCGCAAAAGATCGGAGTCTGTGACTCGCTTGCAGAATTGATCAGTTTAGAACAAGCAAAAGAAAATGAGGATGGAGTTTTTGAAGAATCAGATGCGATAGTTAACGAATCTTACTCAAAAGGGCAAAGAAATACTGAAATGGTACTTGACAAGAATAAGACAATTGCAGGGAAAAAGAGGAATAGCAAAGAATATCACAAGAATATTTCAACCAATAAAGAAAGTTATAACATGGTTGATTATTCACAATCTGGCCAGCAGGAAATGAAAGAGAGTTATTTCGATCAAGAAAAAAATAATCACAAGACTGTTGTAAAAGATAATAAGAATAACTTTAGTCCAATCTCAGAACCAGCTTACAAAAACAAACCAGCAGTGTATCAAACAAGAGAAAAAGCTCAACGCAAACAACAACAGAACAATCTAACAAAGTACAAGAGCCATTCTCTGAATAAAGATCCTGCTCTAAAAAAAGATTACAACCCAATAAAAAATCTTAATAGCTATTCAAACAAACTAAGTCAACAAAAACAAGAAAATCCAGTGAATTACAGGATAAAAAAAGGATCAGATTTAGGTTATCGCAAAAATATCCAAAAAACAGGGTCAAATTACAACAAGCTTTCCCGAAGCTATCATAACAATATCACAAAACAAAATGACAATCTAATGAAGAACAACAAAAGAAATCATTCACCTGTGAAAGCTTACAAAAGCGCAGAGAGAGATTCTTACATAAGGCAATTAAGTGACCAGAAAGCTCAAGCTGTTGATTATCACGCCATTCCAAAACAGAACAGCTTAGCAGAAAGGGTAAGTAATGATAATGGCATAAGAAGCAATTATGGGCTAAAAGAAAGACAGAGCTTAAACAAATACATGAGACCGCAGAATTATGCAGGATTTGACGCAAAGAACTATTCTGCATTAAGGCCATCAGCTTTTTTTGGCAAAGAGCATCTAAATTCAGGAATGAGGCAGCCAAAGCTTTCAAAAAATTATGCTGCAAAAGGCTTAGCTAAAGCTAAGTAAAAATCAGATCCAAAATGCTTTCTTTAGTAAGAACAAGAGTTCTGGATGAAATTTCTCTCCAGCATTGCTTTGTTCTTTGATTCTGTCTAAACTAAAGAATTCCAGATTGTTTTTCTTACCAGAAATCTGAGACAAATCCTTGAGTTCTGTTCTGAAGACTGTCAGAAACTTCTTGCTGCCATCAGGCATGGCATAAACCTCTTTCTTGACCTCTTCTAATTCTGGCTCAAATCCAAGCTCTTCTTTACACTTCCTTTTTGCGGCATCTTTGTAACTCTCTTTTTGCAGGACATGACCGCTCACTGATGAACACCAGCCAGCGCCTGCGCCATCTTTTTCTTCTTTTTTAGTCAGCGCAAGCTCTCCTTTGTCATTGAAAACAAGAATGTGAACAAACCTATAAGGCAATTTCTTAAGATAAATATCTCTGATTGAAGCATACGCTATCACTTCATCCTCATCATTTACTACATCTAAAAACTCCATAAATATCATTTAAACTTCAGATTATAAAAAACTTGCCTGAAAAAGGTATAGTAAAGTTAAAAGAGTTAGTGCCTATGCCGCACAAGAGATGTTGAAGGCAGAAGCATAAGTCTCTTGGACCGAACAAGAGGTGTGTGAAACAATGTGAGATTCAGCAGTAAAAGACTCTTGAGTTAAACAAGAGGCGCACTGCAAACAATGTGAGATGTAATAGTAAAAAACTCTTAGGCTGGAAATTAGGCGCGCGAAACAATGTGTGCAGTAATAACAAAAAACTCTTGGGTTGAACAAGAGGCGTCCTGTTTGGACGCGACTGATAGTTGTTGAAGTTTTTATTTGAAGGAGAGATCGCAGAGTTGTTGGCAAGTTTTGAGAGAGAAAAAAAGTTTTTTCTGAAGATAAAAAGCCGCAGAGTTGATAGCAGGTTTTGCCTGAAAGAGATAATCTTGCTGGCAGAAAAGCGATTAAGAAAAATTCAACAGAAATTTCTGAAGCAGAGAAAAACAACAACACTATCAGACCTGAGCCAAGCAGGCTCACTAGGATCCAACTAAAGAAAATACTCTTAATCAAACACAAAATCAAACAAAAAAAACACCTGAGAACTACACTTGGCGGCATAGGCACACTAAAGTTGACTTTACCCTTGAAAAAGTTAAAATCAATTAACCGTGTTTAAGCCTCCACACACTAATCCAAACATAGACATCTTTAATTCACTGTTTTCAATCAACAGCCTTAATCTTAGCATTCTCAATAGGGCCGACTATAGTAATGACAGGATCATTAAGGTATTTTTTTGCAGCGTTTTGTATATCTTCTGCTGTGATCTGATCTATCGCTTTTGGGAAATAATAATCCCACTCAAATCCTCTGCCAGTCACTTCATACAACCCGAGATATTCTGTTATGTCTGAGCTTAATTGATGAGACAGAGCGTAATAACCTTTTATCCTTGATTTCACTTCAGCCAGTTCTTTTGCAGAGATTCTTTCATTTTTGATCCTCTTAATCTGTTTTAGGACTTCTGATATTGTCTTGTTCAGGTTCTTTGGCCTAGTGATAAAGCTGATCTTGAACATGCCTGTATCCTTGATTGTCGGATTGATTGACTCAAGCCTATAAGTAAGGCCTTGTTTTTCTCTGACATTGTAGAATAATCTTGATGCAGGACCCTGGCCTAAAAGCCCATGCAATGCTTTCAGCGCGACAGTATCTTTGTGGACTGCTGGAACTGTCCGATAACCAATATTCACATAGAACGCCTGAGCATATGAATTTTTCTCTATCCTTTTGTTAGAGTAAGGCTTGAAATTGAGTTCTTTTGTTGGAATGTGTTTCTTGGGTAGCGCGCCTAAAGAGTCAGCAAGCACAGGAACCAGATTTTCATTGATGTTTCCTGCTATTACAAGCACCATGTTGTTTGGTACAAAATAATTATTGAAATAGTCCTTAACATCTTTTCTTGTGATTGAACTTAAACTTTTTTCAGTGCCTTCCACAGGACTGAAGTAAGGAGTGCCTGCGAACAACTCTTTGAACAACAACCCATCAGATATCGCTTGAGGATTGTCTTTCTTCTCTTTGATCTCGTTCAGGATTGTTTGTTTCTCTTTCTCAACCTCTTTTTCTTCAATGCTTGGATTCTTCAAGATTTCTGACAAGAATTCTATTGCTGTTGAGATTGCTGTGCTTGGGACTGTGATCCTTATCTCATCATACTGCGCTGTCGGCTTCACTTCAAAGCTTCCTCCATCTTTCTCTAACAGGCTTATCAACTCTTGTCTTGTCCTTGTGTTTGTCCCTGTGAGTATTGCTTTTGTTGTTAAGTAAGATATTCCTGGTATTGTCTCTGTAAGGGTCCCTGTCTTTATGAAAAGATCAAAGACTGCCAAGCCAGTATTCTTGTTTGGTCTTGTGATTATAGTGAATCCATTATCAAGCACAAACTTGTTTCCTGCTTTGCTGTGAACCTCCTGCATAGTTTGGGCTGGTTGGCAGCCTAACAAAATCACCAACAAGAACAATCCCATCATTATTTTTTCTTTTCTCATTCTTCTGGCTTAAGCATGAATATTGTCGGCTGAGTCAGATATTTCTTAGCAGCTTTCATTATATCTTCTTTAGTCACTTTAAAGATATCTTCAATGTATTGCGGTTGTTTTTCAAAGTTTCCTGCAGTCCACCACCTGCCAATGTCAACACCTTGCATCGCTATCTCTTCTTGCTGAAGGGCGTAACCCGCCTGCAATTGCTTTTTTGCAGAGTCCAACTCTTCATCACTCACATATTCTTCCTTAAACCTGTTGAACTCATCAAGAACAGCCTGCGCTGCTTCATTCTCTTTTTTAGGTTGCACGACTATCAAAGTTTCTATAGCTCCATAATCAAGCAAAGGGACGAAGAAAGTTTGTGAAGACGAGACCACATGCTTTTCTTGCACAAGTTCTCTTTGTATTCTTGAGTTTTCTGACCCGTCAAGGATCTGCACAAGGACTCTCATCGCATACCAGTCAGGGCTTCTGAAATTGCAAATTCTGAATCCGATTGCAGCATACGTATTCTCAATCCCTTTTTTTGTCTCTACCTTGTATCTCATCTGTTTTTGTTCAGGCTCTTCTGGAATGTTTGTTTCAGGCAATTCTTTTGGCTTTATGTCCCCTAATAGTTTCTGCGCTGCTTTGACAACCCTTTCTTTACTTACATCCCCAACAACTATCAGGTTCATATTATTTGGAACATACCAAGTCTTATAGAATTCTCTTATTGCATCAGGCATATTGCCTTTGATTGTATCTTTGTAACCCAGAATAGGGTGCCTGTAAGGGTGTTTTTTGAACAGTAATTGAGCAAACTTATGATCTGTCAACATCATAGGGTCATTAAGTACGATGTTCTGTTCTTCAAGGATGACCTCTTTCTCTTTAGCGATCTCTTTCTCATCAAACAATTGATTCCTGAACAAATCCGCCATCAGAGCAAGCACTTCCTCAAAGTTCTCGCTCGGAATCATAACATAGAATGCTGTGAAGTCCTGGCCAGTCATAGCATTCGCATACCCTCCTGAAGCTGCAACTCTCTTATCAAAACTTCCTACTGGCTGAGTCGGAGTTCCTTTAAACCAGATATGCTCAAAGATGTGAGCAATCCCCCTGTTTTGGTCATTCTCATTCCTTGACCCCACTTTTGTCCAGAATTGAATTGTCACTAATGGCAGGTTTGGGACTTCCTTGACTGTTATCGTCAAACCATTATTTAATCTTGTGATATACAGCCCTTTTCCTGATTCCTGCACAGGAACGTTTGCATCACTCTTGTCCAAAGTAAATGTGCAAGAAGCCAGCACTGTTAAGAAAACCACAATTATCAATGCCGTAAGCAGTATGCTGCGCTTGTGTTCTGATAGTTTTGACATCATCAGCCCTTTTTTGTTTGGATTATATATATTACAGAATATCTTTTATAAATCTTTTCACGTATTTTATGTATATGATTTCTTCTTGCAGTTAGAAATATCAATCTTCAAATTAAATAAATCTAATAGAAAAGTATTGAATGGGTCCGCCCAGATTTGAACTGGGGACATCCACCTTGTAAGGGTGGCGTCATAACCACTAGACCACGGACCCTTGTTGGATTGAAACTTTTTGTTGTTTTATAAAGCTTTTCCAAAACTCAGCCAATATGAAACCATTGCAACGATCTATGGAAGCTATCTGAGAAGAGAATCATTTTATTTTAACCACCCTTTTACTTCTGTAAGCAAGGTCTTGATTATTTTGATTACTTCTTTTGATTCTTGAGCATCAACCTTTTTTCCATAATAGTTGAGGCTATTTCTGATTTTTCTTACTTTGTCAAAAGTTTCAGCTTCTGTCTGCTTGTTCAGGATCTCTTTTAGGAATGCTGAGTAACATTCATGATTATACATCTTGTAGCCATTCATTATCGAGAGGGCTTCTAAATATTCCCTTAAAGCATCGTAAAGCAAAGTTATTTTTGCGATGAATAATTCCTCAGAAAGGCTGTCTGCTGACTTGATCTTGATTTCAGCAGTATCTTGCAGGGAGCTGATCAGATTCTCGTCTTTTTTGATGTCCTTGACGATTCTTTTGTTTAAACATTCTCGCCAGTCCTTTTTACCAACTTCCCTTTAACTTATGTCCATTAAGGATGTTGTTTCTTAATCTTTTGCTTTTAACATCCTCTAGATCTTTGAATTGGAAGAGCTGGATCTTTCTTTTCAGCTTTTTTTCAAATCTTTTGAGATCAAGTTTTTTCTTTGATACAGAAAAGACTGCAAGGTCAATGTCTGAGTCTGCTTTTGCTTCTGCTTTGGCTAATGAGCCGAAGAGGATGATTATTGGGCTTAACAGGATTTCTTCAAGATATTTCAATAATCCGCTCTTTTCAAGCCTGTTCTGCCAATAGATATGTGATAATCCAATAAAGTTTCCTGAGTCTTTATCTGCAAAATAATAGATGTATGGCTTATGTTTTTCTTTCTTCAGGAGACCTTCTTTAAAGAGCTCTTCAAGCCATTTTGATGCAGTAGGGGGGCTAATCTTTCTTGTCCTTGAGAATTCCCTGACGCTGACCCTTCTGTAGCAATCCTCAAAAAAAGGCTTTAGGTTGTTAATTATTTCTAACATGTGTTAAGTAATTTTAACAGTCTTTATAAATCTTTCCACTGAAAGCCTTAACATAAGAACTAGTTGAACAGACTATCTCTTTTTCACAAATCTTACTACCTGGCTGCCACCAGGCGGCAGCACTCTGATAATATCGTCAGCCCTTCCTGTTATCTTTAATTTTTTGGCAATCTCCTTTGCTATATCACTTGCTTTTTTCTTGCCCTGCTTAATTATGACATATTCTTTGCTGTGCGCTTCAACTGCTGAAATAGGACCTCCCATTATCAAACCAGTCTCCAACAGGCAAACCCCTAACTCTAATGCTGGAGTAAAGTATTCTCTTTTGCCATAAATCATAAACATACCTTTTGGTAGTCCCAGCTCTTTTTTGATTTGGTCATGCCTTACAATATAAACTTTTGCATAACTCATTCCCAGCTTCCATGCTCTTGAATAACTTGCTGTTGCTATAGCTGCTTCTTCTTTTGTCGCCTTACCCACAGTCCTGCCTTCTGCTTTTATTATGAAGAAAGGGCTGCCTGGCAGATCAGTGTGGCAAACTAAATCTCCTTTTTCAAGGTGTTTCTTTATCAGAATATCATTTGTTGTTGCATCTCTACCCCCTATGCAAAGGAAACCTTCACTGCTATAAAACCATCTGAACTTTTCAAACCATTCTTCCTTTCTTTTTGACTTGAGCTTCTGTTCTTTTCTTTTTTCTTCCTTCTCTTTTTTCTTCTCAAGAGCCTCAATCTTCTTTCTGAATTTCTCCAGAACTGCTTTAGCTTTCTCTATCTTGCTCTTTATCTTCTTAGCCTTATTGTAATAGTCTTCAGCATTCTTCTCAAGGCTTTTGGTCAGGTCAATCTCTATTTCCATGATTTTAGCCAAAAGGCTGGTTTTATTTTTATAACTT
>CAYPUD010000014.1:0-12425 GCA_964413955.1 uncultured Methanosarcinales archaeon | reverse complement strand
TCAATTGAATTTTTAAGCCTCCCAAAAGCATCATCTGTCTGAGAAATATCTGAGCCAAAACTCTGTCTTAACTCATTAGTAAGCCTTGCTTTAGCAGAATCAAACTCTGCCTTATGGACTTCTAAGTCTTTCAAAAAACCTAAAAGCTTAACCTCAATATCCTTGACATTTTTCAACTCCTTGGCTGGATCCTTAGGGTTCAAATCAATACTGGCTAGATTCTCATTGACTTTTGAAGTGGTCTCAGCCAAAAAAGTTCTGGCTCTTTTGAGCGCATTACTAAAATTAACAGAACCTTTTGACTTTTCTTTCGCTTCTTTCTCAAGAAGAGACTGCTTTCTCGCAAGCAATCTTGCTTTCTCAGCATCAGAAATACCTTCTTTATTCAGCTCTTCATCAATCTTCTTAAGCTCGTCCTTAATGCCACCAGAAGGAGATGCGCCTTTCCTAACAGCCCAGACCAAAGTAACAAACAAAATAAAGAAAATGCTAAAAAGGATGATGAAATCACGAACCTCTCCAGCAAAAATCAAGGTAGAAATAGGAATCAACAACAAAGGAATGACCCACCAAAGCCAGCCCACACCCTTAAGAGAATGTTTTTTTTTAAAAGCAAACACAAAGACAGAAACCAGAATGATCAAAACAACAATCCCTGCAATCACCCACGCACCAGCTTTAGTGAACAACTTACCCAGATTAAAGCCAAAAGCAGAATAAAGGAAAATGGTCAAGAAAGGGCCTCCAAGCAAAGCAGCCAAAAGCCTTGAATAAAAGACACGCTTCTTTTCCTCATCAGAAGAAGGAGTTTTCATGACAATATTAATCAGAATAACCAAGATAGAAGCATATATAACAGTATCAATAATGAAAGGCAAAAACTCTTGAGCATAATAAAAGCTTACCATAAGCAAAAACACAAGAAAAAGCGTTAAAAAATGTTTCTAAAAATAACGTTACCATCACATGAAAGTAAAAAAGAAAATAAATCAAATATGTTCTGGGCTAGTAAGGCATCTCAGAGCCTCTTTCAAAGTCAGGATACCAATTATTTCATCACCCTTATCATGATCACAAATCGCACAAGAAGTGATCTTCTTCTCAACCATGGCCTTGTAAGCGCCCTTTACCTGCTCAGAATCATCAAAGACAAGAATGTCCTTATTCATGATATCTTTAGCTTTAAAATCAGCAACATTCTTATTGGCGACAACAATCTTGTCAAGAATATCTGTCACAGAGATAATCCCAACAGGCTTCTTATTGTCGTTGACAACAAAAATATGCCTTTGAGCATATTCTTTTAACTTTTTAGCCACATCAGCAATGCTGTCGTTCTCATTGCAGACGAAAGGCTCAACAAGATAACATTTTGAAATCATTTTTCTCTTACCTCCTCACGCAGCTTTTCTCGGCTTGACATAATCCAATTGCTTGCCTGGATTGTCTGTCTTGTTAATAAGGTCATAGACCGCATTATTAGCAGAAAGCTCTTGCTCTTTCACAACATCTCTTAATGGCATAACCTTGTCTTTTGAATTGTAAACCTCATTAATAAACTCCTGCTGAGACAGCTCTCTAATATACTTAACAACAGCGTAATCAAAAGATTTTCCTCCCTTCAAAGTCTTGTACAATAAAGGAACAAAACTTGCCACTTGGATAGGCGTCATAGCAGGGCCTAAAGTATCGATCAAGAAATCACTATAACCCAAAGCAGCGCCACCTACAGGCGCAGCACTTGTTATCAATCCTTCTAACAAAGCGCCAGCAGTTTTTGCTTCATCTTTCCTAAAAGGAGATGTTACCACATCCCAAACATACTTGACCCCTCCAGCAATTTTCTGAGGAATCTTCTTTATGTAATTCAAAACCTTAGTAAAATACGAATCTCCTTCATTCTTGTCAGGGTTCATCGCTTTTTCAGCTCTGAAAGCGTCATATATGTCGTTTAAGACATTCAAAACACCACCCGCCAACAAAACACCGACGCCTGCCACAGGAGATAAAGGCAATGACGCACCTAGTAAAGCTGCGGCTGTAGCGGCCCCTCCAACTGTTGCGCCACCAATTGCCGCATATCTAGACAATTTTGAAAGCAAAGGCCTCTTGGTAAAGTACTTTTTTCCAAACTTCTCCCAATTACTTTTAGTAATCTCCTCCAAACGCTGAGCTAATTCCTTTTTTTTAGACTCATCAGCATTTTGAAGAATTTTCTGAACACCATACCCCAAATCTCTTGGCTCAATAAAAGTCTTGTCAGTTTCAGCCTTTTCCACTAGCTTCTTATATTTTTTCTCGCCAGTCACATAATCCCAAGTGAAATCCTTGAAATCCTCCCAATTATTAAAACTATAGTAAGGCTTTAAAAGCCGAGTTATTTTCTTAACAAGTCCTGTCATTTTAAACCTCCGATTATTTTTTACCTAACCTAAAAATCCTTTTAACAGTCGCGACCAACGCAATTCCAAGAAGAACTGCTGAAAAACCGATCGCACCAAAATCACCGACAGCATAAGAGATGCTATGCGGCTTAAGTATTGCGGGGGTCTCATACCTTGGATTCGCTTTCCTGTAAAAAGAATCTTTCTTAGCGATAACAGCTTCTTTCCTTATTTCAGTTCCTGTAGTTGAAATCTTAGTATAAACATCTTTAATATGCTTTGCTAAAGACCCCAAATCCTTATGATCAGACAGTTCTTTCCTATACACACCTAAATCTTCATAGATTTCTTTTAACTTTTTAAGTTTTTCTGTATATTTTCCTGTGAAAGTAGTCAAATCCTCGAGGTTTTCTAGTGCTTTCTTAATTTTAGGATAATTTTTAAATTTACTGTAATCTTTAAGATTTTTCGAAAAATTTTTTAAATAATTTTTAAGAGCTTTTTCAAGCTCACCTTTATCCCTGTTTTTAATATAATCATTCAATGCTTTCTCAACAACATTACCATAACCTTCAGTAAGCTCTGCAACGGCAGATTGCAAATCATAAGTCTTAGCCTTACCTTCAAAATATTTCAGCAATTGATCTCTCGCAGAAAGAACAATCTCATCCTTTGCATTTTCTTTTGAGTCATTAGTCGCTTTCGTCAGAGCATCTTCAACACTCAAACCCTGTTCTCTTAAAGCATCCATTTTTTCTCGTGTTTTTTTGTCTAACTTCGGTCTTAAAAATCCATAAGCCACCCAGTTAGTAACGCCTTCAAAAGCTTTGCTGACTTCAGGACTCACAAAATGCAAAAAGTCTGTCAAAGAATCATAAGTCTTACAGGAAAGTTTCACAACAAAATCATTAAATCCTGCAACTGCATGATTTAGAGTGTGTTCAAAAGAATTATAATCTTCATCAATAGTTTTAAGAATTTGTTTGGTTTCCTGAATATACTGATCTACATTCAACTTAGGATCAACTTTTCCCAGTTCCTTTTCAACAGTCAATTTAGTTTCAAGAGATTCTATGTTCTCCTTTGTTTCACCAATATTTCTTCCAGGATCATTGAATATTTTCGGCAGTTTAGGCTTGAAAATATCAGGAATAAGCGAATCAATCAAGCGAACAATATCCTCCCTAAAATAATAATAAGCTAAAGGAACTGCTGCGGCGATTGTTAAAGGCGTGGCTACATAGACCAACCTACCCAAGAGTCCGCTTCCAACACCCAACAAGTTCTTAGACTCAGAAGAATCATACTGCCAATCATCACTAAACCTCGGGTCTGCAAGAAGCTTAACAAAATTATCCATACTGATTGCTGGCTTTAAAGCCCTGAGTGAAAGAAAAGAATTCTTTACATACTTAACAAAACGCGCATCATTAAGCGGTGTTGAACGCCAATTTTTCTTTCCCAAAGCATTTTCAAGCAATAAAAACACCTTTTTCTTGTCATCCCCTTCTGCCCTTCTTTTTCTTAACAGCTTAAAAGACTCAATCAAGTTAAATGGTTTTGACGAGAAAGCATTATTCCTAGAATGATGATAAATGAACAAAGCCGATTCAAGTAAACTTTTTGACAAAGCTTCAATGTCTTTTAATGAATAATCCTGAGAATTCAATTTTTTTAAAGGCAAGACTGTATTTCCTGCAGAGAATATTTTCTCAAAAATCCTTCCTGCGACAGGAATATAAGTCACATATTTCAATCCTGCCCTCCACTCAAGCCAATCTAACCTAAACCCTTGCTTGCTCAATAAGGAATCCACTAAAGATAAATCATCTGCAGAAAAGCTTTTTATAGAGTCTTCTAACGCTCCTGTAGATTGATTTGCAGAAACAGGATGGGATATTATTTTCAATTCAGAAATTTCTTCATTCTTGTAAGTGTCTTCAGAAGATTCTAATTTAAAAGATTGAATGGTTTGAATCCTGTCTTTATCAGTCTTTTTTAGGGTGATAATATTCAAATACTCATCAACATAAGAAAAACTTTCACCAACAGGCTTGTTAGCCAATTCTAATTTTGCTTCAGTAAAAGATGCGAAAGGGATTCCTATTTCAGAAGCAATTTTCTTAGCCTTGTCGTGTCTTTGAAATATCTCTTCAATAATAGTTTCTCCGCTTTTTTTCTTATGGATGTTGAAATATTCTTTCCTATCTTCTGAAGCCAAAATCCACTCAATTTTTGGGTAATACTCAAAATCTTCAGTCTCACCAGTCAAAGAATCCTTATCAGGAACAACCAAGAAACCATCATGATCAATAAACGCACTTGAAGTGTTGTTTTTCTTGAAATATTTCAATAATTTACCGGGCTTTTTAATTTCGTCCCTTTTATCAACATCAATAGGAAAACCAGAGACTTCTAATTCAGAAAGCCTTTGTTTTATCTCTTCGGAAAGCGCGCCTTTACTCTTGACAAGACTGAAGTCTAGATCAAAGTTAGAATCTGAGTCTGAAACTGAGCTTTTTGTCATTTTTAGTTTTAGAAGTGGAAATCAGTATTTAAACCTTTCGTTTTTTTCATCACTTTGAAGGCGTGACATCTTTTGGCTTCATTCAATCTTATTAAGCTAAGCCAATCAATTAAGAAAAACTAAACACTCCTATTCTTCAAACCAGCAACAACAAGAACACCAATAGAAAGAACAGCAGCTATTGCTGCAAGGATAGAACTGTTGTCAATCTTCAAACCATCATCTTTATGCTCAAGAGTTGCAGCAGCAGTTGTTGAATCATGAGCCCTGAAATGACTCCCACCAAGCAAGCCAACAGCAATAATAAACACTGAAAAGAACAACAAAGCAAACATTGGAAAATCATTAAACCTCATTTTAAACAAAATAAAACAAAGAAGTTTAAAAAGCTTTCTTGTTTGGGTTAAGTCAACTTAAAGGAGTTAGTGCCTATGCTTCGCGAAAGAGGGTTAAGAGCAGAGGTATAAAACTTTTGGGCGAGATGTAATAGTAAAAAACCCTACTGAAAATTAGGCGTCCTGCTTGGACGCGACTGAATCATGGAAGTAAATATAACACAAAACGAACTGATGACAAAAAGAAGTTCATCAGACCATAATAACAAAAATATTAAAAACAAGAAAGTAATTAAGCTAATAAAATGGCAGAAAAAAGAGGTTTGAAAGAAGACATCATATTATGGAAGAAGCCAAAGGATGTCAAAATCATCGAAGGATTTCCAGGATTTGGATTGGTTGCGACGATAGCAACAGGGTATCTGATAGAGCACCTGAACTGCGAACAGATCGGCAGCTTCTATTTTGAAGAGACAGCGCCAACACTCGCAATACACAAGAACAAGACACTGGATCCTGTAGGAGTATTCTACAACAAAACAAAAAACATAGCAATAATCCACGCAATAACAAGCGCTGCAGGAATAGAATGGAAAGCAGCAGATGTTGTGTTGAGAATAGCCAAACAACTCAATGCAAAAGAAATAATCAGCATAGAAGGCGTGGGAAGCACTGAACAAACAGAAAAAGGCTTCTACTACTCACAAGACGCAAATACAAGCAAAAAATTCAAGAAGATGGGCATAGATCCTTTAGGCGAGGGGATCATCGTCGGAGTCACAAGCGCACTGATGCTAAAGCTGCAAAGAAAAAAGACACCAATGACATGCTTATTTGCTGAAGCCCACACAAAACTTCCAGACAGCAGAGCAGCAGCAAAGATAATAGAAATGCTAGATAACTATCTGGGATTAGATGTTGATTATAAGCCCTTGTTAAAAGAAGCAGACAAGTTTGAAGAAAAACTAAAAGAAGTCATGCAAAACATGGGAAAAGCTGAAAAACAAAAATCAGAGAAAAAATTCGGCTACATAAGATAAAACTCACTTTTCCTTATTTTTTGTTCTTTTTCTGAAAGAAATCAAGCTAAAACAAGCAAAAAATCATGGTGCCTAACACTTTTTTATGACTTTTTCTTCACATAGAAAAATTCCATCAATTATTTCCTTTTAGAATCGCTTATCAAAAAATCCAACCAAAAACAACAAACTCACTTCTCAAGAAAAATTCCATCAAAATCCCCTAATTTCAACAACTTTTTCTGAACCCAAAAATCAACAAGAAAAAAACCATCCAAAATAAAAACTCACTTTTTGAGGAGAAATTTATTATAATCCCGACAAAAATTAAGAAATGATAAAAAATATATTTCAGAAAGCATATAACAAGGCATATAAATACATTTAAAAGCAAACTGAAGAAAAACAAAAGAAAAAGAGGTATGAATAATGCCAAAACTAATTGACATTCTCAATTTTGTAACATCTTTAGGAGGAAAAGCACCAAAAAACCTGACAAGACTATTCAGATATGTAGGGTCAGGATTGGTCGCAGTAACCATTGACTATTCACTGTTATTGCTGATGGTAGAAGGCTTGCGCATATACTACCTCATAGCAGCAGGAATATCCTTTCTCTCAGCCCACACAGTGAACTATCTCATCAACAGATCATGGGGATTCAAAGACTCAAAAACATCCATGGCAAGAGGATATTTCTTATTCATATTTTTTGGGGTGTTAGGAGTTTTAACAACAGTCTTGTTAATGCGTTTTCTGGTAGAGAACCTTCGCATATTTTACTTTGTAGCAAGAGTAATCGCATCTTTGGCCGCAGGGTTCATCAACTTTCTATTAAACTACTTTATCACATTTCAAATGAAAGGAAAATAGGATTGCAGGGTTTGTAAGGAACAATCCCAGAATCTTATAAAGACAGTGAGTGTTTGGATATTTTGCTGTTGAATCAAGGTTATAGAGCAAAAAGACCTTAAACCTCTTTGTCGGGATCATCAGAAAGAATCTGTATTTTTTCCGTCAGAGTCAGGTTTTTGCCAGAATAGACGATTTTTTAGTGTAAAAGAAAAATGAGTGATTAGAAGTTTTGTCGGAAAAAATAAAGAATGCCACAAAGCAATACAACCTCAAACACAAAAAAACATGAAAAAAGCCTATCCAAAACATTCTGAAAATTAAAAATCCTCTTAGAATCAAAATATCGCAATATTCAAACAAATTCAACCCCTTAATTTCCTATGCAAAACAAGAAGAATTAAAAGTTTTAGTAAAAAACCACTTTTTTTAATTGTCGAATAAATCTGAACAACTGTCGGAAAAACGAAATAATTAAAAAATCCAGAAACAAAATAAAAACAAAAAAGGTGAAAACAATGAAAATCGAACTCAAACATGCAGAACCCCTTGACAACAACATCGACGAACTTGCAAAAACACTCATAACAAGATTCGGGCTAGTGCCAAGAAAAAAAGACGCTACAGCAAAATTCCACAAACTCATCCTCGAACTCTATGAAAGGAAAAAACAAGCCAATAAGGAAAGAAAACCAGAAATAGCAGTCATGCCTGTTGAAGAAATGGGCATATTTGCAGGAATAAAAAGGCAAACAATGTACGACCACCTGAGAAGATGGCTTGACCTCAACATACTAAAAAAAACAAGCTTTGTAGCAAACGGAAAAGTTGTTATAGGCTATGAACTGAACGGGAACAACCTTGAAGGAGCGTTCAGAAAAGCAGAAGTTGTGGTAAGAAATCACCTTGAACAAAGCTTTAAACTGATAGAAGAACTGCAGAACGAAATAAAAAAAGAAAAAATCAAGGCTGCTTCTGCCCAATCCAATATGTCAGAGGAACAGCCAGACCAACAACATTTCCCTTAGCCTGCTTCTCCTTAAAAGCAGGATCTATCCTTAAAAGACAAGTCCTGCCTACAAAACGCTTCAAAACAGGGATACCTTTGCTAAGCATAACAGAAACTGCTGAAACGACCATCTCCTTGGTCAAACCAGCCTTGCGGGCAATCTGGCCATAAGTCACAAAAGCAAACCGCTCATTAAGCTCATACATCGCCCTAAAAACTTCCTTCTCACGAGAATTCAAAGGCGAAACAGAAAACTTCTGAACATTCCTCTTGCCCTTCACCAACAAAGTCAACTCATCCAGGCGCTCGCTCAACTTATCGATCTTAAGAGAAAGCTGATTGATGGCCTCAAAACTACCCTGAATCTCAGACGTGTTCTCATTGATGACAGACCTATGCTCATCAAGCTCATCCCTGAGCGAGGCCAAGGCGCTGTCCAATTGCTCGCGTATCACACTATCGTCAATAAACAACTGTTGCCCTTCCATTTAACCACCCCTTTGGTCAAGGGTAGAAATGCGCGGGGGTTTAAATAGTTTATTGTTCTGCAAGCTGATTTTTCTGAGCCGCCAAATAAACCTTAACCTTGCCTCTTGAGATGATGTTCAACTGATCCTCACGCTCTAATTCCTCCAAAATCCGATAGAAAGAGCTTTTTGAGCATAATCCCTGCTCCTCAACAATGATCTCCCTGAGCTGAAGAGCGCTGATCTTTCCATACTTGCTAACAAGGTTCAGGACAAGATTCTTGATATAATCCTTGCTGCTCCTGGCAATCTTCTTGAGCACTTTTTCACGAATATTCATCACCTGACGCGACTGCACAGGCTGGCTGACAGCGGCAGGGCTAGAATTGCCTAAAGACTCCACTTTCTTCTCAATATCCTTCAACCGACCCATTATACCATCGAAAGAATAATATGAATCAACCAACTCCTTGAATTCTTCGCGAGTTTTCGGCATGGCATCAACAATCTCCTTAAGTTCAGAGATCTGCTTTCCCTGCAACCTTATCGCAGAATCCTGATTCCTGATTATCGCAAGAAGATACTGGTTGTACTGATAAAAATAATCAAGCCAGTTGCGCAAGACAGAGAATTCCTGCTCAACCTTTGAAAACCCTGCCTTAACCAGATCATCTCTTTTTTTCCAAAACATAGGGATACAAAAGAACAAGAAATATAAAAATCTTTTGTTTTTTGGGACATTCCTGAGACATTCCCAGAACATTCCTGAAACTATCTTGGGAACAACTTGGGAATATCATGGATGGAAATGTGCATTTTATCGACGAAAACAAGAGAGTTTTTGAATTAATCTTATGCTGAAATGGGACATTCCCAGACTCAAATGGGACGTTCCCAAAGAAAAAATGGGAATATCGTTGGGAATATGGAATTTATTATATTGAGAGCGGGAATTTGGTTGGGATATGAGAGTAAGTATGGGAATGGGAATATGCAAATGAACTTGTCGCTTCAAAAGCCAGATATTAAAAGTTTGGAATGCTGCAACAAAGCAGAAACTGATTAAGATCAAGAAAGATGCGAGAAAAAGAATCAAAACAAGAAAAATGCCAAAAAATATCTGGCTGGGAAAAGGGCAACAAAAAAGTAAAAGAAACGATGGCTCGCCAGAGTTGATAATGGAAGAACAAAAGAGCAATAAGATTTCCTGATAATTCCAAAATCAATAATAAAAAGTGAGACTTCTTATCTTGATTATTTCTTGCTTATAATGGCTGAGGAACACATATTTCCACAAATCAAATAGTAAAAAGTCTGAAAAGCTCTGATAATTCTGATAAATTCCCAAAAAAAATAGAAAAAAGTGAGAATATATTCTAGCCATTGAGATAAAAGATAAAACAGAAGCAAGAGGAAAAACACAGGATCAAGGGCCTGAGATAGAAAAGTGAGCTGTGAAGCAAGATCTGAACGTTGATGAGCTATGAAAATAAAAGAAAGCAGAAAAAGCAAGGCTACAAACTTTGAAAAGTGAGATTTATGGGAAAAACTGAGACAAAAAAGCAATAATGCGAGTTGGGTGAGCAAAAATCTCTGCAAGATTTAAATAAATTCAAGCAGACATTTCAAAAAGTGAGTTGAGTGTGAAGAAGTTGAGTTAAATTGGCTAAACAAGAGCATCTTGCACATCTTACATAAAGCAGGCTATTATTACTTTAAAGAAGGTAGCTAAAAAACAAAATTTTAGAACAAAAGAAACTTTTAACATGAGAGCAAGGCTTACTAAAGTTAGCTCTACCCTTTTTAAGAAACATTTAAAAATAAATGATGAAATCACCATTAAAAACAAGAAAACAAATGGTGCCTAACAATGGAATTGAACGTACTTGAAGACAAAAAAAACAAAATCATATTTGAGATAAAAGGTGAAGACCACACATTCGCTAACATTCTAAGAAAAGAGCTATGGAATGACAGCCACGTAAAAGCAGCAGCATACAACATCAACCACCCAGTAATCGGGCAACCTCAATTTGTCCTGCAAACAGACGGAGAAGACCCAAGAAAAGTCCTGAAAGCAGCAACAAAAAGAATACAGAAACAACTATCAAAAATAAAAGAAGAAATCAAAGCAAAAGCCAAATAATCAAGCCAAAAAAAAATCAAATCAACAAACCAACACACCAATCACCAATAATTCTTATGTTCGTCCGCACAAAAAAAATAAAGAACCACGAATACGCATACCTAGTCAAAAACGAATGGACAAAAAAAGGGGCAAGACAAAAAGTAAAAAAATACCTCGGAAGAATAATAAGACCAAAAAGAATAAAACCAAATTCTTACAAAATAGATCCAGACAAAAGTTTTGAAGATAACATAAAGAGCCTCATAACACACGAATTATCAAACCACAATATACAAAAACCAGAAAAAGAAAGCAACACAAAAAGACAAAAAATAGTAATAGCATTAAATGAAGGCTTCTTAAGCGAAGAGACCATACAACAACTACTCAACCTAAAAACAAGCCCTGACAAAAGGCCTGACAAAGAAGGAGAAAAACTCGCAACATCCCTGCTTGAGGCGGGCCTAAGCCTAACAGGAGAACAATTCAGCAAACTATTCGAGATTTGGCAAAGAGACAAACAAGAACAGCACTAATGCATAAATATTTTAAAATAATACAAGCAAAAATAAAAAAACATGAACCAACAACCAAAACATATAGGCATAATTCTTGACGGCAACAGAAGATACGCAAAAAGATTCGGGTGGAACCCCTGGAAAGGACATGAAAAAGGGGCAGAGAAATTCAAAGACTTCCTAAACTGGTGCGAAGAATTAGGAGTGAATGAAGTGACAGCATACTGCTTCTCAATGCAAAACTTCAACAGAACAGCAGAAGAAGTTAACTTCCTGATGAAAATATTCACAAAATCCACAAAAAAAACACTAAAAAAAGAAAACATCAAACAACTCAAAGAAAAAGACGTCAGAATCAAATTCATAGGAAGAACACACCTCCTGCCAGAAGAACTGCAAAAACTAATGAAAGACCTTGAAAAAGAAACAAAAGACCACACAAAAAACAAGATAAACATAGCAATCGCATACGGAGGAAAAGAAGAAATAACAGATGCGGTGAAAGAAATAGCAAAAGAAATAACAGAAAACAAGATACGACCAGAAGAGATAACAGAAGAAACAATAACAGAGCATCTCCAACTAAAAACAGAACCAGACCTGATAATAAGAACCAGCGGAGAAAAAAGAACAAGCAACTTCCTACCATGGCAAAGCGCATACAGCGAATGGTTCTTCATAGACAAAACCTGGCCAGAAATCCAAAAAGAAGACCTGAAACAAGCAATAGAAGAATACATAACAAAAAGACAAAGAAGATACGGAAAATAAACGCATACAAATTAACTGAACAAAAGGAACAAAAAGTGAGCTGTGAAATGCTTTTGGGGAGGGAGGAGACTCTTTAGTTAAACAAGAGGCGTCCTGTTTGCAAATAATGTCATAAAAAGCAGCAAAAGACCTTTTAGTTAGACAATAGGCGCGCTGTTTGCGCGCAACTGATATTCTTTGAAGTTTTTCTTTGAAAATAAAAAGTCGCTGAGTTGATAGCAGGTTTTATCTGAAAGATAATATATAGCTGCAAAAAAGATATTAAGAAAAATACAACAATTTCTGACAAGAAAATGACTGTGAAAAAAAAGGCTTAAGAGCAATTCAACAGATTATTGAAGCAGGAAACTCTACCACAATATAATCTGCCAAAAATAGAAATATTTAAAAACAAACCAACAATCCTACAAAGAAA
>CAYPUD010000013.1:0-13806 GCA_964413955.1 uncultured Methanosarcinales archaeon | reverse complement strand
AGGAGAGAGTGTTGGACTGAGCAATTCTTGACAGTCCTGATATGTTGAGTTCTGATAAGAAAGCTTTATAAACAAACCCTTAATTCTTTCAGATAACCTATGAAATTTATGAAGCTGAATAAGCTGAAATGGAGGGCTTGTTAGTTCTCCGGAGGGAAAAATGGCTGAAGATAAAGAAATAGCATTAGAAGCAATCGAAACCGCGAAAAACACAGGAAAGATCAAAAAAGGGATAAATGAGGCAACAAAAGCTTTGGAAAGAGGGACAGCGCAACTGGTCGTCTACGCAAAAGACGTCCAACCAGCAGAGATAGTCATGCACTTGCCTATCCTGGCAAAAGAGAAGGGAGTGCCTTGCATTGAGGTCCCATCAAAAGAAGAGCTTGGGACAGCAGCAGGAATACCTGTTTCAACGACAGCTGTCGTGGTCATAAACGCAGGAGATGCAAAAAAAATGATCCAACAGCTTTCTGGCGGAGCAAAACCAAAAGAATCAAAGCCTGAGAAAGAAGAAGCTAAAGGTGAAACTAAGAAAGAGACTGAAGGAGAGAAGAAGGAAGAAACAAAAGATGAAAAGAAAGAAGAAGCTAAAGGAAAGGAAGAAGTGAAAGGAGAAGCAAAGAAAGAGACTAAAGAAGAAAAGAAAGAAGAAGCGAAAGGAGAAGCAAAGAAAGAGACTAAAGAAGAAAAGAAAGAAGAAGCGAAAGGAGAAGCAAAGCCAGCTGAAAAAACTGAAGAGACAAAAGAGTGAAAATGGCAGACCAAAAAGAAAGGAAAGGAAAATTCAAAGAAAAAGGCAAAGCGAGCGGAGTCAGTTTCTCTCATGCAGTGCCTGCAAAGGTTGAAGAGATAATAGGAAGGACAGGAATGAGAGGAGAAGCAGTGCAGGTCAGATGCAGAATCCTTGACGGCAGGGACAAGGACAAAGTGATGAGAAGAAATGTTAAAGGGCCAATACAAAAAGAGGATATAATAATGCTGAGAGAAACAGAGATTGAAGCCAGGCCATTGAGTAAGGCAGGCAGAGGTAAATAAAATGCCTAAATGCTCATTTTGCAGGAAAGACATCCCTCCTGGAACAGGGGTGATGCTTGTCAAGAAAGACGGAAAAACCCTATATTTTTGCAGTTCAAAATGCGAGAAGAACCTCCTGAAACTCAAAAGAAAACCTCAAAACCAAAAATGGGTGGTGAAGAAAAAATGAAGGAAAGGACATTGGTGCTGCTGAAGCCAGACGCGGTGCAGAGAGGTCTGATAGGAGAGATCATTACAAGATTTGAAAAGGCAGGCTTTAAGATCATAGGAATGAAACTGGTCTGGGCAGATGAAAAGACAGCAGGAAAACATTATGCAGATGATGAAAACTGGCTGAAAAGTGTGGGAGAGAAAGCGAAAAAATCCTATGAGAAGAAAGGAAAATCAACAGAAATGACAGAGCTTGAGATAGGACAAAAAATAAGGTCCCAACTAATGGACTTCATCAGCATGTCGCCAAGCGTGGCCCTGTGCATAGAAGGCCATGGCGCAATAGAAAAAGTGAGGACACTTGTAGGAGCGACAGCACCGATGAATGCAGCACCAGGAACAATAAGAGGAGACCTCTCTTTTGATTCGTATGATCTTGCGGACGTCAGCGGCAGGCCAATCCAGAACCTGATTCACGCTTCTGACAGCAAAGAATCTGCTGAAAGAGAGATCAAGATATGGTTCAAAGATGAGGAAATACACGCTTTCGAAAGAATAGACGAGCCTTTACTTTACAGGAAGGTCGAATAAAAGGTGATCAAAAATGGCTGAAAAGATGATAGATAAAATCAAAAGATTAGCAAACAACCCAGAACAGATCAGAAACATAGCAACATGCGCGCACATAGACCATGGAAAGACAACATTCTCGGACAACCTGTTGTTCGGAGCAGGAATGATGTCAGAAACTTTAGCAGGCAAGCAACTGGCATTGGATTTTCATGAGGACGAGAAAGCAAGAGGCATCACCATAGATTCAGCGTCAGTCAGCATGGTCCATAAGTTTGGCGATAAGGAATACCTGATAAACCTCATCGACACACCAGGGCACGTTGATTTTGGAGGAGACGTAACAAGAGCCATGAGAGCGATCGATGGAGCAATTCTTTTGACTTGCGCTGTTGAGGGAGTCATGCCCCAGACAGAGACTGTATTAAGGCAGGCGTTAAAGGAAAGAGTTAAGCCAGTGCTGTTCATAAACAAGACAGACAGGCTCATCACACAGCAACAACTGACTCCTGAAAAGATGCAGGAAAGATTTGTCAAGATAATAACAGAAGTGAACAGGCTGATCAGAGAGATAGCTCCCGAAGAGTTCAAAGAAAAATGGCAAGTAAATGTGCAGGAAGGCAGTGTGGCGTTTGGTTCAGCATTCCATAACTGGGCATTAAGCATCCCTTACATGCAGGAGAAAGGGATATCATTCAAGGATGTGCTTGATGCTTATGCTAGTGCACCCTCGATAGAGGAAGCAGGAAGAGAATTAGCAAGAAAAGCGCCAATCCATGAAGTCGTGCTGAATATGTGCATCAAACACCATCCAAACCCAAAAGAAGCTCAGGCATACAGAATAAAAAAACTATGGCCTGGAGATTTGGAGAGCGCTGACGGGAAAGCGCTGTTATCCTGCGATCCGAAAGGGCCTTTATTCTATTGCCCAATAAAGATTGTAGTGGATCCTCAGGCAGGAGAGATTGCTATTGGCAGAGTTTTTTCAGGCACAATAAGCAAAGGAGACCAAGTATACCTCAACAGGAAAAAGACAAAAGCAAGGATACAGCAAGTCTTCATTGTCAATGGAGCAAAGAGAGAGATTGTTGATTCAGTGCCAGCAGGAAATGTCGTGGGAATAGGCGGAGTTGCTACAGCTTCGGGAGAGACAATCACTTATGAGCCATCAGAGCCATTTGAGGAGATAACCCACTTGTTTGAGCCAGTGATAACAAAGGCGATAGAAGCAGCAAAACCCTCAGACCTGCCAAAACTGATTGATGTCTTAAGGGTGGTGGTAAAAGAGGACCCAACACTGAGAGTTGAGATCAATGAGGAGACAGGAGAGCATTTGCTGCATGGAATGGGAGAGCTTCACCTGGAAATTATTGAGAACAGGATCAGAAAAGAGAAAGGAGTGGAAGTGAAAACAAGCCCTCCAATAGTGGTCTATAGGGAGACTGTGACAAAGAACAGCGACACCTTTGAGGGAAAATCACCAAACAAGCACAACAAGCTATACTTCAGGGTAGAGCCATTAGATGATGCAACCTACAAAGCGATAAAATCCGGCGAGATCAGAGAAGGAAGAGTCAAGAAAAAGGATACGGAATTAAGAGATAAGTTTGTTGAAGTGGGTTGGAACAGCAAGGAAGCGACAAACATAAAGGAAGTATACCATGGGAACGTATTTGTTGACGCAACACGAGGAATAGTCGCTTTGCCAGAAGTGATAGACATGATATTTGACATGTTTGAGGATGTGATGGATCATGGGCCAATAGCCAAAGAGCCGTGCATAAAACTGAAAGTTGTCCTGGAAGACGCAAAACTTCACGAAGATGGAATCCACAGAGGACAAGGACAGATGTATCCCGCTGTCAGAAGCGGCATAAGAGCAGCGATAATGGGCGCAGGTCCAGTATTATATGAGCCATTGCAGATTCATTTGATAGAAGCTCCTGCAGAATTCACAGGAGAAGTTACAAAACTAATCAGCAACAAAAGAGGGCAACTTCTTGAGATGAACCAAGAGGGAAGCAGGACAATAATCAAAGCAAAGATTCCTGTAGCAGAGATGTTAGGCTGGAGCAGTGACCTTAGAAGCGCAACAGCAGGCAGAGGAATATCCAGCTTAGTTGATCAGATGTTTGAGAAATTGCCAATGGAACTCCAGAACAAGATAATACAGCAGATCAGGGATAGGAAAGGGCTTACAGAGTCTCAAGTAGGGGCTTAATTTTTTATTTACTTTTTTTATGATAAATATTTGAGAATCAGTATGAGTTCTGAAATAACTGAAAAATTTTTTAACCAAGAACAACAACACAGGGAAGATGATAAATCTCTGCCAATTAGAGCATCTCAGCTGCTTTGGCTGCTGCGGGCATGACTGGAAGTCAAAAAAAGAAGTTCTTGAACAAATAATGAGAAACACAAAAAGATGGGAAGAAGCCAGAGAAAAAGGCGCTGTTGACAGGTTCATAAAAGAGAGTGAAGATCACTTGTCAAGATCAGGCGGATGCAAGAGTTTAGTGTTCAAGGATGGAAGGATTGTCTGCGCATTACACCCTCTGCAGAACAAAGGAAAAGACTTGAGAGACAAGAATTGCAACAAAAATTATCTTTGCGAGACATTTAAGAGATTCAAGACATGGAACAGAACCAAGCAAAAGAAATTTGTTGATTTTATAATGGGCAAAGATATGGACAATTATGAGTACAGCATAGGCATGGATTCAGGAGAATTCCTGAAAGAGTTTGAGAAAATCACAAATGCTAAAACTTTGAGATGAGCAGGAAATTTCTTTGATTAAATACAAGAACCGCTGAATTGTTGAGAGGGTTTTGCATTATCCTGTGAGAAACCAAAATATTTATAAATAAACGACTTACTTCTTGACTACACCAATCAAAAAAAAGAAAATAAGGAGGGTAAAATATGGCTAAAACAAAACCACACATAAACCTCGTATTCATCGGTCATGTAGACCATGGAAAGTCAACAACAGTCGGCAGGTTATTGTTCGACTCAGGAAACATCGATGAGCAGACTCTGAGAAAGCTTAAGGAAAAAGCTGAAGAGCTGGGAAAAGGCGGATTTGAGTTCGCATTCGTCATGGACAACCTGAAAGAAGAAAGAGAAAGAGGCGTCACAATAGACCTGGCCCACAAGAAATTTGAGTCAGACAAGTATTACTTCACAATAATCGATGCGCCAGGACACAGAGACTTCATCAAGAACATGATTACAGGAGCATCACAGGCAGACGCAGCAGTTCTTGTAGTCTCAGGAAATGCCAGTGATGGAGTGCAGGCACAGACAAAAGAACACGCATTCTTGTCAAAAACACTTGGAGTCAGCCAGATGATTGTTGCAATTAACAAGATGGACATGGTCAACTATGACGAGAAGAGATTTGAAGAAGTCAAGAAACAAGTCCTGGATCTTCTGAAGATGGTCGGCTATAAGCCAGATGAAATACAAGTGATTCCAGTCGCATCATTGAAAGGGGATAATGTCGTGAAGAAATCAGAGAATATGGGATGGTATAAAGGGCCAACATTACTTGAAGCGATCAATAACCTGAAAGAGCCAGAAAAACCAGTGGATCTTCCATTAAGGCTGCCAATACAAGACGTTTATAAGATTTCAGGAATAGGCACTGTGCCAGTAGGAAGAGTGGAAACTGGCGTGATGAAAGTCGGCGACAAGATAATAATCGTGCCAGCAAGAGAAGGGAAAGGAGTGACAGGAGAAGTCAAGAGCATAGAGATGCACCATGAGCAGTTGCAACAAGCTGAGCCTGGCGATAATGTAGGATTCAACGTCAGAGGAATTGAACAAAAAGATATAGCAAGAGGAGACGTTGTCGGCAAGACAGATAATGTGCCGACAATAGCGACAGAATTCACCGCAAGGATGATAATCCTGAACCATCCAACTGTCGTGACTGTAGGATACACACCAGTGTTTCACATCCACACTGCACAGATTGCATGCCAGATAACAGAAATCATCAGGAAACTAAATCCAGCAACAGGAGAGACACTTGAAGAGAATCCTGACTTCGTCAAGAACGGAGACGCGTGTGAAGTGAGAATCAGGCCAGTCACAGCATTGGTCATAGAGAAACAATCAGAGATACCCCAATTAGCAAGGTTTGCAGTTAGAGACTCTGGACAGACAGTCGCTGCAGGAATGTGCATAGACCTTGTTAAGAAGGAAATATAAAACGAAAATAAATTTTTTATTTTTTTTTTAAAATGCAAAAGGCAAGAATCAAACTGGCAAGTATAGATATTCACAAGCTCAATCAGACTTGTGACTTCATCAAAAGTATTTCAGAGAAGACGGGGGTAGAGATGAGAGGGCCAATACCTTTGCCAACAAAGAAACTTAAGATAACAACAAGGAAATCTCCTTGCGGAGATGGAGCTGAGACCTTTGAGAGATTTGAGATGAGAGTCCACAAAAGGCTGATAGACCTTGGTCTTGACGAAAGAGCATTAAGGCTGGTCATGAGAGTGCCAATCCCAGAAGGACTGAACATAGAGATTGAAATGATTGATGTATAAGCTTAACAAACTTTTTTGGATCTGTTTTCTTTTTCTTGTTTGAGTGCCAGAAAAAAAGATTTCTGCTTGAAGGCTGTGAAATAAACGCATTACTCTAAGATAATCAAAAATATACTTTCTAAAATGCCTTATACATTGGGGATATAAAAAACTAAAAATAATTATAAATTTTTTTAAGCAGTTAGAACCTAAGCATAAAATATAAACACAAAAAGGAGGCAAACAAAGATGGGGATAATTAATTCTGAAACCAATGAAGAACTGGTTAAGCTAAACAAAACAGAACTGGAAGAAAAAGCAAAACAGATGAGGGCTTACGAACTAATAGCATTAAATGCAGCAGGATCAGGCCATTCAGGAGGAAGCTTATCCATAACAGACATAACCACAGCGCTTTATTTCAACATAGCAAAACACGACCCTAAAAACCCTGACTGGGAAGCAAGAGACAGGATAATATTCTCCGCAGGACACAAAGCACCAGCACAATATGCCGCACTTGGCATGGCAGGATATTTTCCAATAGAAGAACTGATGAAACTAAGAAAGTTTGGAAGTAACCTTCAGGGACACCCTCATGCATTAAAGCTCAAAGGCCTGGAAGTATCAACAGGCTCATTAGGCCAGGGATTAAGTGATGCAGTAGGGATTGCTTTAGCAGGCAAAATAAAGAAACAAGACTACAAAGTATTCTGCATAATGGGTGATGGTGAACAACAAGAAGGTCAAATATGGGAAGCAGCAATGCAGGCAAGCAATCATAATCTAGATAACCTGATCGCAATAGTGGACAAAAACAAGCTACAGATAGACGGAAGAGTAAAAGAAGTTTCAAACATAGACCCTTTAGACAAAAAATATGAGAGCTTTGGGTGGAATGTGCTAATGATGGACGGGCACAACATAGAGGATATATTAAGCACCTTAGGAAAAGCTTACACCCAAAATAATGGCAAGCCCACTGTAATAATAGCAGATACAATAAAAGGAAAAGGAGTTAGTTTCATGGAAGACATGGCAGGGTGGCATGGAAAAGCGCCAAACAAAGAAGAACTAAAGAAAGCGCTTAAAGAGTTAGGGGTTGATCTTGATGTTGCTGTGTTGCAGAGAATAGCGAAAGATTACCAAGAAACAGCCAATGACAAGATGAAAGAACTAAGCCCAGAGTATGGAGAGGGTGACAAATACTCCTGGAAGACAGAAGGAGACCTTATGGTCATAGAAAAAGAAAAAACAAGAGCAGGATTTGGGAAAGCGATAGCAGAGATGGGGCGAGAAGATGGACGGATAATACCCCTTGGAGCAGATATATCAGGATCAATAAACATTGCTGATTTTTACAAGAAAAACCCTGAGTTAAAAGATCGCTTTAAGAGCATGGGCATAGCAGAACAATCAATAGCAGGAGTTGCAGCAGGCCTTGCTAAGGAAGGGTTATTGCCTGTGTTTGGGACTTATGGTGTATTCTCAGCAGGAAGAGCGCTTGATCAAATAAGGATGTTCGTGTATGACAGAGCAAATGTTCTGATACTTGGAGCGCATGCAGGGGTCTCAGTAGGGCCTGATGGAGCAACACACCAAGCACTAGAAGACCTCTTCGCAATGTGCGGCCTGCCAGGAATGAATGTAGCAGTGCCTTGCGATGCTGAAGAGACAAAGAAAGCAGCAAAATATCTGCTGCAAGAACTGAAAGGGCCAAAATACCTGCGTTATGCGCGAGAATCCACTCCAATAGTTACAAAAGAGGACACTCCTTATATCTTTGGCAAAGCTAATGTAATAAAATATATTGGGGCGCAGAAAAGATTCATAGATGCTTTTGAGACAGTTCTTGCACAAGAATATGAGAATAAGAACGATGACATAGCAATAATCGCAGCAGGGCCAATAGTTGCAGAAGCAATGAGAGCAGCGTGGATCCTAAAGGAAGAATTTGGTTATGAGACACGAGTCATCAACATGCACACACTAAAGCCACTTGATGAAGAAGCGATAATCAAAGCAGCTCAAGAAACAAAATGCATAATAACAGCAGAAGAACACCAAATAGGCGGTTTGGGAAACCAGGTGGCCACAACAATCCTAAAAGCAGGCTACAACCCAAGATTTGGAATGATCGGCGTGAAAGACAGGTTTGGTGAAAGCGGAAGCCCTGACGAGCTGGCAATAGCATTTGAACTGAGAGCAGGAAACATAGTGGAGAAAATAAAACAACTCTATGGAGGAAAAAGATGAACCCACTCAGGATATCAGAACGCGCAAAAAACTTAGGCACAGAAACAGCTTTTGAAGTCTTAGCAGAAGTGAACAAGCTGAGAAGCGAAGGAAAAGAAATAATCAATTTTTGCATAGGCCAGCCAGACTTTGACACACCAAAAAAGATCAAAGAAGCAATGAAAACAGCTCTTGACGAAGGAAAGACAGGATACACAAACGCAGCAGGCCTGCCAGAATTAAGAGAAGCAGCGGCAAACTGGCTCTCAAAGACGAGAGAAATTACTGTTGAGCCTGACTCAATTGTAGTTAGTTCAGGGGCAAAACCATTTATAGAATATACCATACTAAGTGTGACTGACTATGGAAAAGGGCATGAAGTCATATTTCCAGTGCCAGGATACCCAATATATCAGTCACAAATAGAGCTGCAAGGGTGCAAAGCAGTGCCTTTATATCTGCGAGAGAATAAAAAATACAGTTTTGAAATAGAAGAATTAAGAGAAAAGATCACTGATAACACAAGACTATTGATATTGAATTCCCCGCACAACCCAACAGGGGGAGTGCTAAACAGGAAAACACTGGAACAGATAGCAGAGATAGTCCTGGAAAAAGAAAACCTTTGGGTGTATTCTGATGAGGTATACAGCCAGTTCACTTACGACGATAAATTTCAAAGCATAGCGTCAATTGACGGGATGCAGGAAAGGACAATAATCGCAGATGGAATGTCAAAGACATGGGCGATGACAGGCTCAAGACTGGGGTTTATGAGCAACAAAGCATTAGCAAAAGTCATGACAGACCTAGTAACAAATACAGTCAGTTGCGCTTCGCATTTCGTCCAGTACGGAGGGATTGAAGCACTGACACAAGAACAAGAAGAGACAAGAGAGATGTACAAAGCTTTCAAAAGCAGGAGAGATTTGATAGTCAACAAACTGAATGAAATTGAAGGGATAAGTTGCGTGAACCCAGGAGGAGCATTCTATGTCTGGCCAAACGTGACAGAATTATGCAAAAAAACAGGATGCAAAGACTCAGAAGACCTGAGGAAAAGACTGCTCTATGAAGCAGGAGTTGCAGTCCTGGCAGACATACACTTCGGCCCAAAAGTTCCAGGAGAAGGAGAACACATAAGATTCAGCTACGCAACTTCAGAGGAAGACATCAACAAAGGGATAGAAAAAATCAAAGATTGGGTGAAAAAAGCAAAATAAAAGATTACAAAAAACAATAAAAACTCTTGGGCTGAAAATTAGGCGTCCTTGATGCTGTGAAAAGTAACTGCAGAAAATTTTTGGGCTAAACAAGAGGCGTCCTGCTTGCAAATAATATAGTGAAAATCAGTAAAAAACTCTTAAACTGAATTCTAGGCGCACTGATTGTGCGCGGACTGATAATTGTTGAAGTTTTTTTCTGAAAGAAAAATCAGGGAGTTGTTGGCTGTTTTTTTAGATAAAGCAAAAGTATTATCTGAGGATAAAAAGTCGTAGAGTTGATAGCAGGTTTTATCAGAAAGAAGATCTGACTGCGGAAAAGAGATTAAGAAAAATTCAACAGCCTCTTGAAACAGAGAACTCTGCCACAATATAGAACTGCGCCAAACAGGCGCACTAGAATACAACAAAAGAGAATACTCTTGATGCAAGAACTGAACTGAGATCTCAGTACATCAATAGCGCCACAAAGGCGCACAATAGTTTAACAAAAGAAAATGCTCCTGAGCTAAACACAAAGCCAGACACTAAACACAATCTTTGGGTGCACAAGAATATAGCTAAAAAACAATTTGATCAAGCAAGGAAGTTTTTGATTATACTAAAGCTGACTCTGTCACATAGAAGAATCCATAAAATACAAAGAAATCAACTCTTAAGCCTTCTCTTACGCTTCTCTTTTTTCATGCGCTTTCTCTGCCATTTCCAGCGCATCTGACGAGGCTTTTTCCATCTTCGTGAACTTCTCTTCATGTAAAAACTTCAATTAAGCCATTTATTTTTAAAGCTTTTGGATAAATTTGACAGAAAATCAAAAACGTCCCTGCATTTTAGAACCAGCCTTTTTAGAAAAAAGTCTGGCCAAAAAAACAACAAAGGAAACAAACGCCCCGGCCGAGATTTGAACTCGGGTCTCTGCCTCGAAAGGGCAGCATACTTGGCCGAACTATACTACCGGGGCAAGTTTTTGAGGACAGAAGATTCAAACAATCCTCTGTAACATAAGATTTGATGCAGAAAGCATCACAAAATTGAAATGGATTCTTTCTTGAATGCTTGATGAAATCAAGCAAACTCATTCTCTTGATGGTGAAAATCCAAAAAAATGGGCCCGCAGGGATTTGAACCCCAGACCTCCGGCTTTCTTAGATTGTGCCAAAGGCGGTCATATAAGACCGGCGCTCTAATTGCCCACTTGAAGCCGAAGCTTCAAAGCTCCAGACTGAGCTACGGGCCCGCAAGCAAACAAGAAAGCCAAGTATTTATTTATAAAATTTTGTATTTTTTTCACCCAAATATGAATTCCCTCATATCATAAAATATTTGTTATATTTCTCTCACAATAAACTTTTTTCATAAAGCCAGGCAGCCCCTGAAGCCAACAAAAAACAGAGAGTGCTTTATCATTGTGTTCAAGCAAAAACACCGTAAGCAGCCAATAACAAAAAAGCAAAAAAAAATCAAAGAAAAACTAATACATTCCCCCCATACCCTGCATTCCCTGAGGAGGCATGCTTCCAGAAGACTGTTGTTTAGTTCCACCTGCAATGACATCATCAATCCTTAAGATCATCCTAGCGACTTCACTAGCGCTGCTTATTGCCTGAGTCTTTATCTGCAGAGGCTCGATTACTCCATTGACCCAACTATCCACAACTTTTCCGTCAAAGACATTGATGCCAGTCCAAATCTGGTTTCTCTCGTGAGCTGCTTTCAACTCAGTCAGGACATCAATAGGGTCAAGGCCTGCATTTTCAGCAAGAGTTCTTGGGATTACCTCTAACGCATCTGCAAAAGCCAGAACAGCCAATTGCACCCTTCCGCTGAAAGTGTCTGCAAATTTTCTTAAAGATCTTGCAACTTCCATCTCAGGAGCTCCTGCCCCTGCAACAACTTTCCCTGACCGCAATGCAACAGCAACATCACCAACAGCATCACTTAAAGCCCTTTTGGCTTCATCAACCACATGCTCAGTCCCTCCTTTCACAAGAATAGTGAGGGCTTTAGGGTTCTTGCAGCCAGTCACAAAAGTCATGTCTTCATCACCGACTTTCTTCTCCTCAACCCTGCCAGCTTCTCCAAGGTCCCTCTCAGAAAGCTCAGTGATCATAGTGGTTATTTTTGCGTTCGTAGCTCTTGCCAAAGCCTCCATATCTGATTTCTTCACTCTCCTGAACGCCATTATCCCTTTCTTTGCGAGGAAATGCTGGGCAAGATCGTCAATCCCTTTTTGACAGAAAACAACATTCGCACCGCTCTTTGCAATCAACTCAACCATATCTTTCAGCATATTCTCTTCCTGCTGCAAGAAAGCCTGCATCTGGGAAGGATCCCTGATCTCAATCTTAGCGTCGATCTCAGTGCTCTTGATCTCTATGGCGCCATCAATAAGCGCAATCTTTGCGCTTTCAATCTTCTTAGGCATATTGGGATGGACGACTTCCTTCTCAATAACGATACCATCAATAAGCTTTGAGTCATTGACACTACCCCCAACCTTCTTCTCAATCTTGATGTGATCCTTATTGAAGACAATATCAGCGCCATTGTTCTCAACAACTTTCTTGACAGCGTCAACAGCAATAGCAGCCAAAGCATCCTTTGCAGATTCAGCACCCTTACCGACAAGAGCGGTGGCAGCCACTTTTCTCAAAGAATCATCATTTTCAACACTGACTTCTCTTGCGATAGATTCAAGAATCTCTATGGCTTTCTCTTCAGCCAATTTATAGCCTTTTGCAATGACTGTAGGATGGATTTCCTTTTCCAGCAAGCTCTCAGCAAGCTTCAACAACTCACCAGCAAGCACGACTGCGGTGGTTGTGCCATCACCAATCTCTTCCTCCTGGGTCTTCGCCACTTCAACAATCATCTTAGCAGCAGGATGCTCAACCTGCATCTCATTAAGGATGGTCACACCATCATTAGTCACAATGATGTCCCCCATGCTGTCCACTAACATCTTGTCCATACCCATCGGACCAAGAGTAGTCCTGACAGTCTCTGCAACAAGCTTCGCTGCCATGATATTGTTTCTTTGAGCGTTCTTGCCTGTGGATCTTTGAGTTCCTTCAGGCAGAATGAATATAGGCTGTACTTCTTTTGTCATTTTTAATCCCCCCAACTGAAAGTAAAATAAAATACTCAGTTTTTAAATTTTACCATTCCCAAGTGTGCTCAAAATTTATTATAATATAAGAAACTTGCGATTAATATGATCATTACAATCTCAGGCACGCCGGGAAGCGGAAAAAGCACAATAGCAAAAGGAATAGCCAAGATCTTAGGGATGAAACATCATTCAATAGGAGACCTGATGAAACGCCTGGCTCAAAAAAAAAAGATAAGTCTCATAGAACTAAGCAAGAAAGCAGAAAATGATGAAAAAATAGATTTGGGATTGGATTCTGAACTCAAAAGATTAGCAAAAACAGAAGATAATTTTGTTGCAGACACAAGAATGGGCTTTTACTTCATACCAAACTCAATAAAGATCTTCGTAAAAGTGAAACCAGAGATCGCTGCAAAAAGGCTGCTGAAAGATGTGAAAGCAGGAAAAAGAAAAACAGAATCAGAAGCGAAAACATTACAGGAAGCTCTGAGACTGGTCAAAGAAAGGCTGGACAGTGAAAGAAAAAGATACAAAAAATACTATGGAGTTGACTTTACTGACGAGAAGAATTATGATTTTGTGATGGACACAAGCAAGCTTGACATAAAAAAATCTTTAGATAAGGCGTTATCATTCATCAGGACAAGACTTAAGCAACAAAAAGAGTCAAGAGCAGAGGATTCTTGAGCTAAACAAGATGCGTTCTACAAAATATTCTGAGTTTGTGCTGATAACTCTTGAGCTAAACTGTAAGCGTGCGAAACAATGAACGAGGTAATAGTTAAAAACTCTTTAGTTAAACAAGAGGCGCGCGAAAGAGAGTGATGCGCAGGAGCAGAAAACTCTTGGGTTGAAATTTAGGCGTCTTGATGCTGTGAAAAGTAACAGCAGAAAACTTTTGGGCTAAACAAGAGGCGTCCTGTTAGGACGCGACTGATAGTT
>CAYPUD010000012.1:0-14385 GCA_964413955.1 uncultured Methanosarcinales archaeon | reverse complement strand
GTCAAACTATATTTTAGGTTAAAATAGAAGCAAAAGTGTCAAACTTGGGTTTTAAATTAATTTTTTAAAATACTTTTTTTTCAGAAGGGTTTTCTTTAACACTATGCAGAATCCTCGGTGCACTGCCACCATGCCAACTGAACCTGGGCCTGACACGCATAGGGTACAGTCTCTCATTAACATCATCAACAGCAATACAAGCACCAGGAACCTTAGGGAGAATATTAACTTCCTTATCAAGCCCTGCCCTGAGATAAGACTGCATCAATGCACCAAGAGCATCAGTATCAATCTTAGCAGTCAGCCTATGCGCAAGAATGACATCACTCTGAGTCATAGCATCAGTATGGATCTTCCCAGGCTGTTGTGTTGCGAGAACCAAAGAAATACCTGGCTGCCTACCCTCCCTTAACAAAGTCTTCAAAGCAGCTGTTGAAGCAGTGGTGCCTTTAAGAGGAAGAAACTCGTGAGCCTCATCAATCAACACCCAAACAAGGGGCGCCTTAAGATCAGAAGAAGGTTCTTCAGAAATAAAATGAGTCGCTCTTGAAATCGCCTTAAACTCTTCCTCTTTCCTGAGCTTCATTCGTTCCCTGAAAACAGCGTTGCAGACAAGACCTGTGACCAGCTGCTTAATCTTCCAACCATTAGGCAATAAAGAGTAAGAACTAAGATCTATAACATTGATTTTGCCAGGAACAAGGATATCAGTAATAGGAGTTGCCTCAATAGAGAACAAGCCCCATTCATTTACAGAAATAAAACGGTTCTCTGCAGCCAACTTGACCTGCTCATCAAATTCAGTCTCCCTGATTTCCTTGATAATATCTTCAATACCAAAACGATCTTTTTTTTCTTTAAGGATAAGAATAATCCTCTCAATGAAAACAGCAATAGGATCATTCCGATCAAGATCAAAAGTCAAATTCCAATCCTCAGGGAATAACTCAGAAGGGTTCAACGCAAAAGGCAGATCAGCAGGGATGCCTTCAGCCTTAAACTTCTCAAAAAAACCGACGGGAGTGTTGATGTTGATGTCCATCCCCTTGCCCTTAAGGTCCCATTTTTTTAATAAAGATTCATCCTCATGATTAGGATACTTCATAGTCCAGTAAATTCCCATGGTATCAAAAATAAGCACTGTCAAACTTTTGTTAAATCTCTCAGGCAAGTCAGCGATACCTTCTGCGATAACACCCAGAGAATAAGACTTTCCAGTACCCCTCTTACCACAAACAAAAACAACATGAGACTTATTCACATCCAAATAAACAGGCTGAGAAAGACTAGTGGTTTGACCCATCTTCACATAATGCTTCCCAAGAAAAATAGTCGCATCAATCCCAAACTTCTTTTTATCCTTCTCTTCCCTGCCAAGAACAATATTGAAGACCATACAAGACAATAAACAAGTTTCTTATTTTAAAGTTTTGTAAAAACTTTTGTAAAACGACACAACAAACAAAAAAGAAGCGCCAGATAGAAAGTAAAACAAATAAAAAATCAAAAAAATTAAAGCTCATTGGCAGTAACAATATTTAGCTTAGTCTCATTCCTCTTCACTTTAGAATCCATGGCAACAATGTGCTTGACGCTGGTCCGTTCAGCAGTCTCAACAAGGCTCTTGTCAACAATACCATCAAAAACAACAGCGTAAACCCCTGAGTTCAAACTTTTCAAGGTTGAGACAAGCTCTGAGAAAGGCACCTTACCCAGAACATTGAGTTTCTCATCAAGCACAATAGCGCCCCTAGTGCCCAACAAACTTTCCAACATATTGCCGAACTTCTGCTTCTCAGCAGGACTCATAAAAACCTTCTTCTGAAAAGAACTATTCTGCTTATGAGGCAGTGGCGTGCTGGATCTCACAGGCCGCGCGGGCTGAGGCCGCCTAATGATAGGCTTTCTGACAGAGTTGCTAGTATCTAAAGACGCCAACTCAAGCCTAGCCTGCTCAGCAGTAATCTTGCTTCTTAAAGCCTTATGAATCTCTTTCTTAGCAAGCTCCTCAACCTCCTTGCCATCAGGCGCTTTAGTCACAAAATCAACCTCGGCAACATTCAACAAATCCTTAATAATAAGGTTGCCACCCCTGTCACCATCAACAAAAACAGTAATCTCTTTCTGCTTAGAAAGCTCGATAATTGTTCTAGGAACACTAGTGCCATTCATAGCGATAACATTCTTAAAACCCTGCTTCAACAAAGCAAGAACATCTGCTCTGCCTTCAACAACAATAAGCTCATCACTCTCAGCAACAGCAGGTCCTGCAGGGAGCCTCTCCTTGCCAAATTCAGTGATTTCCATAACTCTTACGCTATGAGCGACTTCCTCAGCAATCTCCTGAGAATCAGGCATGACATTATCCATAAGGTTCTTCAACAAGCCTTTAGCCCTGTCAACAACAAAATTCCTCTTACTAACCCTAACATCCTCAATATTAACAACTTTGACTTTGGCATTACAAGGGCCAATCCTTTGGATAATCTCCAGAGCAGCACCTACAATACAAGTCTCTGCCTTATCCAAACTGCTAGGGATGACGATATTACCTTGAGTCTTACCCCCCTTTGTCTCAACATTGACTTCAATCCTACCAATCCTGCCAGACCTCTGAAGCTCCCTAAGCTCCAAATCAGAACCTAACAAACCCTCTGTCTGGCCAAAGATAGCCCCGATAACATCAGGCCTATCAACAACACCTTCAATCTCAATACTTGCATTAATGATGTACTTTGAGGAAACTGGACTAATCTTTCCCATCTTTCTCATCTCCGTTGTTACAAAATAGAACAAGACTAACACAACCCAACGCAGACTTCCCTAAACTAAGCCTGCTTAAGACCAATTAAAGTGAAATGAATGAAGTGATGATCTTATTCTATTCTGCTTATTAAACATAATGTAGCCTGGAATACTAACCCCCAAGTATCATTGCTTGGTATGAACCGTACGCTCAATCAGGCACTCTCGTACCAGGCTGAAAACCCCAAAAATTTTAATATTTATAAATCTTTTGGTTTATCGTCTGCCAGAAGTGAATCTTGCAAATATAGGCTTTAAAACAGTCAATTTCAGCACTTAAGCCTAAACTTTAAAGAAATGGAGGATAGGTCAGTTATTGAAGCAGAACTTGCTGAAATTACAAATAATATAACACAAATAATAATAAATAACAAAGAATAAACAAACTAACAAAACAGAAAAAAACAAGCACAGCCTAAAAATGAGAAAACAAACAAAAGAAAAGCATAAAACAATGAAACACGTGTTTGACGCTTTCACAGAAAGAAATTTATTTAAGTTAAGTTCAAGAGGATATTTTGATGAACTAGAAAGCCCAATAGCAATGGGAAAAGAAGCGAATATATTTCTCGCAAGAAAAAGAGACAAAAAAGTAATAGTAAAGATCTACAGGCTGAGCACATGCGATTTCTTCAAAATGTACGAATACATAAGGGCAGACCCAAGATTCAATGTAGAAAAAAACAGGCGAAAAGTCATATTCGCATGGGCAAAAAGGGAATACAGCAACTTGCTTCGCGCAAGAAAAAATGGGGTGAGAGTGCCAACAGCACACGGATATCTTTACAACATTCTGGTCATGGAGTTGATAGGTGATGAGCAACCTGCACCATTGCTTAAAGACAGCAAACCAAAAGACCCGAAAGAATTCCTGAAAGCAACAATAACACAAATAAAAAAATTATACCAAGCAGGCCTTGTTCACGGGGATTTAAGCGCATTCAACATAATAAACCATGAAGAAAAGCCAGTCTTGATCGACTTATCTCAGGCAACACCCTTAGAGAATCCCCAAGCAGAAGAATACCTGAAAAGAGACATACACAACATTTGCACCTACTTCAAAAAGTTAGGAACAGATTGTGATGAAAAGAGTATCCTGAAAGAAATAAAAAATAAAATGAAACAATAAAAAATAAGGAATAAAATAAGACTCAAAACCAAAACAGCAGATTTTTAAACAAAAAACATTCTTAGACAATATGGCAGATGTGTTAGTGTTATGCGCGCACAATGATGATCAAGTAATTGGGATAGGAGGCACGCTGTTAAAATACGCGAAAGAAGGCAAAACATTCAAGACAATAGTCTTTAGCTACGGGGAAAAAAGCCACCCACACCTTAAAGAGGACGTGATAGCAAAAATCAGGCACAAAGAAGGAGTGAAGTCAGACAGAATACTTGGCGGGACAGGGATAACATATTTTGGGCTGAAGGACATGACATTGAAAAAAGAACTGGCACGCAAAGAAGTCAAACAAAAAGTGATAGAAATAATAAAAAAAGAGAAACCAAAAAAGATATTCACACACTCATCAATAGACAAGCACCCAGATCACAAAGCAGTCCACGCACTTGTGCAAGAATTGATCCGCAAAAAAATAATAAGATGTGATGTGTACAGTTTCGATGTATGGTCATTTTTTGGGCAGAGCAAAAACAAGCCCAAACTCGTTGTTGACGTCAGCGAAACATTCGAGCAAAAATTGGAAGCATTGTTCGTACAAAAAAGCCAAAAGAATGTCATAGTGACAATGTTGTGGAACATTTGCATGAAAGCGATAATTAACGGATGGTTTTATAATTACAAATACGCAGAAGTTTTTAATAAGATTAACTAAATAAAAAGCGATAAATGGCAAGCATCAGACAAACACAGAAAATAAACAAAAACATAAAAACATACAAAACAGACAAGGTAATCAAAACAAAACTAACAAAACGAGAAGAAAAATAACAAAAGGGCAAAAAGATGAAAAAAAAGAAGGTGTTAATCGCAACAGATTGCTTCTTGCCAAGATGGGACGGCATATCAAGATTTCTTGACCTGATGCTGCCAGAGCTTGCAAAAAAGTTCGAAGTAACAGTCCTAGCACCAGAATTTGAAGGGCAGGCTCCAGAGTATAAAGGAACCAAAATCATAAAGTTTTCATTATCAAAAATCAAGCTAGGCGGACTAGACCTTGCAAGACCTGACAAGAGAACAATAAAAAAAGAAGTGAAAAAAACAGACATCCTGTTCGTACAAATGATAGCACCAATAGGAATGAAAGCAATCAAATACGCAACAAAATTCAAGAAACCAATAATAAACTACAACCACACAATAGAATGGGAACTTGCAGAAAGACTTGCCAAAAGATTCAAGAAAATAATAGGAATAATAGTCAAGCTGTTAGCAAGAAAATATTACAACAAAAGCTCGCTGTTATTGGTTCCGTCAATACATGTGGAGGAAGCACTGATAAAGAACAAGATAAAATCAAAAAGACAGATCCTGCCATTGGGAGTGGACACGCGAAAGTTCTATCCACCAGCCAGCAAAGCAATGGCAAAGAAAAAAATAGGGATAGACCCAGATTATAAGGTGATAGGATTCACAGGGAGAATAGGAACCCTGGAAAAAGACGTTCCCACATTGATCATGGCGTTCAGGAAAATAAAAAGAAGATTCCCAAAAACAAAACTATTACTGGCAGGCGAAGTCATCACAGAGGATTTTCCAAGGTACAAAGACATAATCTACACAGGAAGACAAGACAATATAGAAAAATATTTTCAAGCGATGGACATCTTTGTCATGCCATCCCTGATCGAGACAAACAGCCTGGCGACAATGGAAGCGATGAGCACAGGATGCGCAGTGATTGCCACACCAACAGGAAACATCCCAGAATACATCATCCATGGAACAAACGGAATCATGTTTCCAAAAGGAGATTCAGACGACCTGAAAGAGAAATTAAAGTACCTGCTGACGCATGACTCAATACGAAAAAAATTAGGAACTAATGCGAGACAGACAATAATAGAAAGACTGGAATGGAAAAAAACAGAAAAAGAAATAATAAAAGCACTATCTAACTTTTAAGAGACAGTTAAAGATGGGACTGGCGTATGAAGGAATAAAACTCATAAGCAACTCACTAAAAAGGAAGATAAAAGGCCAGACAAAATTTCAGGGGAATGCGGAAGAGATCTGCACGAAAATAACAAAACAGTGCTGGAACGGAAAATACCTCATCAACAGCCTTGGAAACTACAAGGAATTCTGGGCCAGAGACTTTGGGTTAAGTGTTGACGCGCTGCTTGCGATGGGCTTCAAGAAAGAAGCGAGAGAAACAATAAAATACGCCCTTAAACAGTATAAGAAACAAGGAAAAATAACAACAACAATCCACAATAATGGAAAACTATTCAATTTTCCACCAGGCCTGTACAGCCCAGACAGCACAGCATACGTGCTATATTCACTCAAAAAAATCAACGCAAAAGAACTCACTAAGCAATACAAGGATTTCTTACAGAAAGAGACCAATAAGTTCTTTGAGAAGACACTAGACAAGAAAACAGGAATGATAAAAAAGAAAAAATACTCCTCAATGAGGGACTTTGTGGCGACAAGAGCGAGCTGTTATGACAGCACCATAATGTTCTGGATGAGCGAATTAGCAAGAAGCACAGGGCTCAAAGCACCAAAACTGGACAAGAAGAAATTAATAGAAACATACTGGAACGGAGAATACTTCAGGAACGGAGTGGAAGAGGAACACTTCACAACAGAAGCGAACATAATACCTTTCTGGACGGGCTTGGTTAAAGACCCTGAGAAGTTCAGAAAAGTAATACAAAAGATAGAGAAAGAAAGACTCAACAAGCCACTAGCGCTAAAGTACACAAAAAAATTGGACGAAAAGCACATATTCTTTGAGTTCCTTGCGCCAGCATGGGAAAGAGACAAAGTATGGACTAACATAGGCCTGATGTACTTGCTGTTGTTGGCAAAATATGATAAAAACAGATGCAAAAAAGAAATCAAAAAATACGAAAAACTAATAGAAAAACAAAAGACAATATATGAATGCTATGAGGAGTTGAAGCCTTATAGAAGCTTATTATACCTCTCAGATGAAGGAATGATGTGGGGGATAAACCTACCTTACATAAAAAGAAGTTGTGTTCAATAAAAATCAAACAAAAAAGAAAAATAAACAGTTGCAAGAATTCTCAACACCAACCCCGACTAAAAGAATTTCTTGACAATAAGCAAAAAACCTTTCCTAAAAAGCGATTCAAAAAAAACATAAAACAAAAAACATAGTAAACACACCCAACGAAAAGGGTCAAAAACCCAATACAAAGAACATATTGTGCAAACAAGAAACTTTCAGGACATCCTGACGCTTACAGCAGAGCTGATGCCAGTTTCAGGCTTCATGCTTATGCCGTAAAGGACATCTCCTTCGCTGATTATGGAATCATTATGAGAAATCACGATATACTGCGCTTTCTTGCAATACTCCCTGATTAACTTAGCGAGCTTTTCAGAATTGGCCTTATCCAAAGCAGCATCAACTTCATCCAAGATATAAAACGGAGCAGGCTCATGCTCCTGAATAGAGAACAGGAACGCGAGAGCAGTCAAAGTCTTTTCACCACCACTCAGACTCCTCAAGTCAAGGAACTTCTCACCAGTAAGCTTAACCTTAATCCTAAGGCCTGCCTCAAAAGGAGACTCAGGATTCTCAAGCTCAAGGAAAGCAACCCCTTTTGTGGTAAGCTTAGAAAAATTCTTCCTGAAATTAGAATCAATAGCTTTTAGAGTGGAAACAAACAACTCCTTCTTGTTAACCTCAATCTCATCCATAAGCTCAAGAACCGACTTTTTCTCATCAGAAAGACTGTTTTTCTTCTCAACCAAAGAATTATACTCTTTCTCTACAGTCTCATAAATCTCCAGTGCGCGAAGGTTGACATTTCCTATCAGTGCAAGAGAACGCTCCCAGTTGGTGATCTCTCTCTTCAACTGCTCCTCTGGCTTGTCAACCAACTCAACACCCTCAAACTGTTCAAACTCAACCTCAAGGCTTTTCAGCTCTGACCTGAGCCTTTCCTGCTCAACGCGTAAAGTATTGACAGAAATCTCCTCTTTTCTCGAAGTTTCCTCAACCTTGTACAGCTTATTCTCAAAAGCAGAAACCTCAGAATTCAATCTGTTTCTCTTTTCAAACAAACCCTTGAACTGAGCCATGAACTTTGCCTGCTCATCCTCTTTTTTACGCAATTCACTCTCAAGAGCCTTAATGTCTTTCTCAAGCTCAAGTTTTAATCTGTTGAACTGATTATGCTCTTTCTTAAGATCAGCGATCAACTTGATTGTGTCGTCCTTGTCCTTACCTAAAATCTCCTTTATCTGAATATTCACATTATCAATCTCACCCTCAACCTTAATTAACTGGGTTGTAAGCTCTTTCCTCTTCTCTTCAAAAGCGTTAAGCTCGGCAAGGACAACAGGGCTTCTGAGAGACGTCAACCTGTTCTTGATCTCTTGCTTCTCAATCTTCAGCTTAGTCAACTCACTCATGACTTCAGAAATATCATCCTCGACCTTGTTCAAATCTTTAGCCAGTTGGTCGGCGTTAGCCAAAAGCTCTTTCTTATAAGACTCACTATCCTTAAACTCAGAGGAATCAAGATGCAAAGACTTCTCAGCCTTAATGATATCACCTTCAAGATTAGCCTTAAGCTCCCTCAACCTGATGATCTTCTCCTCAACAGACTGTCTAGAATCAACCAAACTATCCAACTCCCCCTGCAAAGAAGCCAATTCAGCCTCAAGATCAGAAATATCTTTCTCTAAACCCTTCTCCTTAAATGCTCCTGCTTTCCTATTTCTGTGGCCGCCAGTCATGGCCCCACTACGCTCAACAAGATCTCCAGACAAGGTAACCATCCTGACCTTGCCAATACCAACCTTTCTTGCAACAGATAAATCCTTAACAACAAGAGTGCTACCAAACACATGACTGAAAGCATTGCCGAATCTGGGATCAAAACTGATCAAGTCAATCGCCCAATCAAAGACGCCATCAATTTTTTTTAAGCCAGAGTCTTTGTCAGAATTCTTCTTGATCTTGTTGAGCGGAAGAAAAGTTGCTACACCAAACTTGTTGTCCTTAAGGAAATTGATGCAAGCGGCAGCTGCTTTATCATCCTCAGTCACAATACTGTGCATCTTGTTGGCAGCAGCGACCTCAAGAGCCAAACTGAATTTCTCATCAACACTGCCAAGATCAGAAATAGTCCCAAAAACACCCCTTAGCTTGTTTTTATTCTCAATGACTTTCTTCACAGCAATACTGGACTGGGCTTGCTCAGTGACTGCTGCCTGCTTCACCCTCAATTTAGCCAGCTTTTCCTGAACCTCATTAATATTTCTTCTCAAATCACCGAGCCTAGAAGCATTCTTAGAATCCTCATCAAGCAAAACATTCAGTTCTTTTGCTACTTTGCTGAATTCCTTCCTCTTCTGCTCAAGAGCCTTAAGCTCATCCTTATAATCCTCCTTAAGCGCAGCAATCTCCTTGATCTTATCCTCAACAGTCTGAATCTGAAAATCAACCCTATCCTTCTCCCTCAACACATTCTGCTGCTTCACTCTCAAATCCTCAATGACCTTCTGCTTCTCATCAATTACCTTCTCAATCTTTTCAATCTCGACCTCAAATTTTGAGATATCCTCAATATTATGTTTTTTCCTGAACGCAGCAATCTTAGACTCTAACTCATCAAGAGTCTTCCTCAAAGCAGACCTCTGAGCATCAAGCCCTGCCTTTTTCTCAAGCAAAGAACCAGTCCTGCCTTCAAGTGACTTGAGGTTCTGTTCAAGCTGCTGAATACGCTCGAGAGCCTTAACGCCATCCTTCTCAGCACCAGCAATCGCCGCTTTCTTAGTAGCTATATTAACTCTTAAATTCTCAACTTGTTTTTGGATGTCTGACTGCTCTTTCTCACTCTTAGCTTCAATCTCATCATTAAGCTCATCAATCTTCTTTTTTCTCTCAGAAATATCTTTCTTCAAGCCTTCAATAACTGAATTGACCTTGTCAAGCTTCTCCTGATGAGAACTGATAGACTTCTCCAATCTTTTGATGTCTGAATTATGTTTCTCAATCTGCACCTTACACAGACTTGCCTTATTCTGCTTGATCTTATCAGTAAGGTCCTTATGCTTCAAAGCATGGTCCCTGTCCTTCCTCAAATCCTTAAGGTAACCCTCACGCTCCTTAAGGATAATCTCAGCCTCATTAAGCTTATCCTCAACCTTTGCCAACTCATTCAATGCCTGCTGTTTCTTCTCCTCATACACACCAATACCAGCAATTTCCTCAATAATCTGCCTCCTTTCAACAGGGCTCATCTCAATTAGTTTAGTGATGTCTCCTTGTAAGATGATATTATAAGCGTCAGGATTGATCTTAACAGATGACAAGAGCTCAAGAATTTCGTATCTGGTACAAGCCTTGTTATTGATCTTATACTTGCTAGATCCGTTCTGCCTGACGATCCTGCTGATCTTGACCTCATCATCCTGCACAGGAAAAACCCCATTAGAATTATCAAGCCAGATGCTAACCTCTGCCTGCTTAGCAGGCTTCTTGGTTTTGCCCCCATTATAAATAAGATTGGCGCTCTTCTCAGCTCTTAAGCTCTTAGAACTAGACTTGCCCAAAACAAAACACAAAGCGTCCAATACATTAGACTTCCCAGAGCCATTAGGTCCGAGAATAATATTAAACTCATCACCCATCAGCAATTCGGTATATTTAGCAAAACTCTTAAAACCATCAATAACGATCTTCTTAATCTTGGTAATGGACCTAGGAGAATCAACTGTTTTCGGGATAGATACATCACCTGCAGGGCTTTTTTCTTCAGCTTCCATCTTAAAGCAATATATGATAACCTATTTATAAAGATTAATATTCCCCAAGATTCTTTTGAGACCTTTTCAAAGAGATCTTCTTATAAGGCTCCCAAGACTTCCTGAACAACTCAGGATAAACATCCCAATATTTTTCAAGAAATTCCTGAGTCTTAGGGTCAGCCATATAACCAGAACCAAAATCAAAATTTATCCTCTGCTTAATCTCAGCAATAGCCATCTCCCTCTCTTCTTTGGCTATGATGCTGGCAGCGCTGACAACAGGGTAATTCATATCAGCCTTATGCTCAACAACCAAATCCAATTTTTTATTAAGCAAACGCTCAACAACATAAGACTTGAAAGCCTTAACATTGGTGCTAGGACAATCAATAAAGACCCTATCTGCGTCAAGATCATTGATCAGTTCAATATATTTTTCAGCCTCAAGCCAGTTAAGATTGCTCTTAGAGCTTCCCAAAGCCTCATCAACCTCAAAAGCAGACACGATCAAGACGCGGAACTTGAATTTCTTAGTTAAAATTTTGTATAGGCTTTTTCTTTTCTTATCAGTCAGAAGTTTTGAATCTTTGACGCCAAGTTCTATTAGTTCTTTTTCTTGTGATTCATTAATGCTCAAACCAGCAACAATCAATGGACCGACAATCGGGCCTCTTCCAGCTTCATCAATACCCAAAAACCTCATAAAAAACAGAAGAAAGACCTATTTTTTAAATGTTGCCAAAGAAATCAATTTATAAACAACTTATTACTTACATTATATTATTCCATAAACCTTAGAACATTGCAATATAATACTCAGAATTTTGAAAAGTTATAAAAAGTACAAATTTTATAAGAGTTTAATGGTAGATGGTGTTTTAGGAATAATAATTAAGGATTCTAAGATTTTTTTAACTAAAAGAACAGATATTCCAATATGGTGCCTGCCTGGCGGAGATGTTAAAGTCAAAGAAACACCTGAAAAAGCAATCATAAGAGAAATAAAGGAGGAAACAGGTTTTAAGGCAACAATAATTAAAAAAGGCAGTGTGTTTAAAAGAGCGGATTTTGAAAAAAAGAAAAAAAACAATCAGCCTTTTTTGTGCCAGGTTTTTGTTTGCAAAATTAAAAGCGGCACTTTTATCTCCAACGAAGAAGTAAGCAAAGTTAAGTTTTTTCCAATCAGCAAGTTACCTTTTTCTTGCTTACTATGGCAAAAAAATATAATTCTAAATACATTGACTAATTCAAAGAAAAAAACTGAAATGAATGTAAAGAAAGAATTAGTCAGACTTATAATTCATCCTTTAATTTTTTTAAAACTGTTGAAATGGCATTTAAGAAGAAAATTTTCTTATTCATAATCCGAAGGCTTATGCACCCAAATATCACCAATTCTTTGTCCAATCCCAATTATATCATTTTTAGATGCCGAATAAAATTCTTTTATTTTTTTGGCTTGCTCAGAAGTTATTGGTTTATGTTTGAACCTGCCGTGAGACAAAGACCTGTTGAAAAGATAATCATGTAAAATTCTTTTTAATGTAGTTGCATTCATAGAAAGAATTCCAGGGGATATTGGAAAATAGAATTGAGTATCATGATCCACAAGAAGTGGAGTCAAGCCACCACTAGCTTTTAATTCATTTGTGCGAATGAAAATGTCAATGGGAGAAATATTTAAACCATAATAGTCAAAGACTAATTCATCATAAGTTGGTTTTCTATTCTTCTCTTTATAAAATTCGATTGCTTTTTCGGCAATTAAAACAGTTTCACGGTTCGTTAAAAAACCAATACCAAGCAAAATGTTTTTTTTACAATTTTTAAAGGAAGTTCTCTTAAAGCGTTTTTTGAAATCATCAACAATAAACCCCATCTGCAATGATTTTGCAAAATCTAAATCACCATAAAAAAAGATGTTTGCTTTATGTCTTTTTAGAATTTCTAAAGAGTAATCTTCTAGTAAAGGATTTAAAAGGCGTTCCAAACCTTCTGGCATGAAATTTTCTCTTTGAAGATTACCAATAGAGGCTAAAGGTCCAATAACAGTATCGACACCTATTTCAAACAAAAAATCCGCACAATCCATAGATTTATACATTAGATTTTGAATATGTTTTTTATCATAAAGCCAGGAGTCGTAATGATGTCCCTCTTCTAATTTCAAGAGACGTCTTGAACCATCTAACATTATAGCAACAGTTTTTGGTTTTTTCCTGTCTAAAACTATTTTTTTAATCTCTTTAGTGCTTAATTCCATAAATTTTTTTAAATTCATATTAAGCAGCTAACAACTTTATTATTGGATTATGATTTTTTTAACGTCCCTAAATTAATTTAAAAGGAAAAACAATTTAAAAATCTTTGCCAAAGAAGGCGCAGTAAACTTAAATGAGTTAATGCCTATGCTGCGCGAGAAAAAAGTTAAGGGTAGAGATATAAGACTCTTGAGTTGAATAAGAGGCGCGCGAAACAATGTGAACAACAACTGCGGAAAACTCTTTAGTTGAACAAGAGGCGCGCGAGAGTGATGCGCATGAGCAAAACTTTTGGGCTAAACAAGAGGCGCCCTAGATAATGTGAAAAGTAACGGCAGAAAACTCTTAGGCTGAAAATTAGGCGGCCTGTTTGGCCGCGACTGATAATTGTTGAAGTTTTTTTTCAGAGAGAAAAATCGTAGAATTAGTTACATAGCTCTTTGAGGAGAACTGTAGCGAACAAAAGAACAAGAAAAATCCAACAGATTATTGAAGCAAGAAACTATGCCACAAAATAAAACTGAGCCGAACAGGCTCACTAGAATTTAGCACAAGAGTCAGCTCAAACAAGACATTCAAGATTAAGGGCAAATCACCTTATTGATTGTACCAAGAAGGCGCACAGGAATTCAGCAAAAGAAAATGCTCCTGACGTAATAACTGAACAGAGGCATCAACATACCAACAAATCCAAACAGGCTCACCAGAATCTAATATAAGAACTGACGAAGAAAGTTGTTTGGAATAGGCTCGGAAAAAGCCAGCAACACAGGGTTTCACATCAGCCCAAAAAATTCGAAATATTTATAAAACACAAATCAAAATCAAAGATTATGACAAAAGAGGAAAATGAAGGAATAATACAGTTCATAGGAATCAATGAATTAAGCCCAGAAGAACAAGAAACAGTACAAGAACTGGCAACAAAAGCCCATGAAAGAATAACCACAATATTACAGAACATAACAGAACTAGTTGTGCACATAAAAACATACGAAAACGAAGGAGAAAGAAAAAAATACTCACTCCACGTCAGATGCGCAGCGCCTTCATTGATGTTCGAAAGCGAAAAAGCGCACGACTGGGATCTTGCAAGAGCGCTGCATAAAGCATTCAACGATATAGAACAGCAAATCAAACACAAGTTACACACAGATTCTTCAAGGCCTGATACGAAATAAAGATAGCTTAGGACTATCAAAGAAAAACAGGCATAAAACAAAAAAATAGCGAGGGGTGGATTTGAACCACCGACCTCCGGGTTATGAGCCCGACGGGCACTCCTGACTGCCCTACCCCGCTATAACTTAAAGAAAAACAGACTGATTTAAAAAGTTATCTCTCAATGAAATACTCATTCTTAATCTTTTCAGGTCTGAAGCGCATCTTTAG
>CAYPUD010000011.1:13389-15108 GCA_964413955.1 uncultured Methanosarcinales archaeon | reverse complement strand
TAATGTTGCTCTTTGTAAGAAGACTTATTTGACAGATACTATTCATGATTTTTTTATTTTTAATGGGTCTTATGTTCTTGATTGCAATGGCTCAACTATCAGAGGTTCTGGTCTTGGAAAAGGCGCTTTAAGTGTTTTTAATGGTTCAAGGATTCAGAATTGTGTTTTTCAGAATTTTAAGTGTGGTTTGAATATTCTCAATATTGAAAAGCATAATATTTCAACTGTGTGGAATTGGACTAAGAGTTTTTCATCAAATATTGATGAAGACTTGTCTGTTGCGGTGGATCATGAAGGGAATTATGTCATGGCTGGCGCTGATGGCTCTTTTGGTGGCTGGACTTATGAGTGGAGGGTTGTTAAGATTGATAAGAATGGAAACATATTATGGAATTTTTCGCAAAACAGTTCTGCGCATCCTTATGATGAAGCTGAAGATGTTGTTGTTGATCAGGATGGCAATTATTTAATTGTTGGAAGGTATTTAGAAGGGAGTGGTTTGGCTTGGAAAGCTGTAAAGGTAAACCCTGATGGAGTTATTTTATGGAATTGGACACAAGACCCATCGAGCGGGGATGATACTGCTTGGGCTGTTGCTGTTGATCAGGATGGCAATTATGTTATTGCAGGAACAGATAAAGCGCCTGGTGATTATGAATGGCGTGCTGTTAAGCTGGACAAGAATGGAAATACTTTGTGGAATTGGACTCAGAACCCTTCCTCAAGAGATCATGATTATTTATACGCTGTTGCTGTTGATTTTGATGGGAATTATATTCTTGGGGGGACTGATGAGGCTGCAGGAGCAAATGATTGGGAGTGGCGTGTTGTTAAGTTGGATAAGGATGGTAATGTTTTGTGGAATTGGACACAAAATCCTTCAACAGGCACGGTTAAAGAGTTGGTAAATGATGTTGCAGTTGATCGGGATGGAGGGATTATTGCTGTGGGTGAAGATCGATGTTCTGGGGATGGGTCTGATCATACTTGGAGAGCAGTCAAGATTGACAAGAATGGAAACACTTTATGGAATTGGACTTATAATTTTTCAAGCAGTGACGAATTTCTTCGATCAGTGAGTATTGATCAGGATGGCAATTACATTCTTGCAGGATATTTTGAGTCTCCTGCAGATTCTTTTGATAATCTGTGGAAGGTCGTGAAACTGAACAGATCAAACAAGGCAATATTGGCTGATTGGACGCAAAACCCTTCAAGCGGATGGGATATGGTGGCAGACTTGGTTGTAGATGATGAAGGTAATTATTTGGTGGTTGGCAGCGAAGAGTCCAACAATTTCCAATGGCGAGCTGTGAAATTATCTTCCCCTAAAAAGATTATGTCAGGAATGTTGATTGAAAATGTCAGTATCTATAATTCTGGCAAGGCTTGTTTTCTGGCTTTGCCGAACGCTTCTGCATCATTAAAAAATATTCAGATTGGCAGGGGTTCTGGAGCTGGCAGGATAAGGTATGCTGGGCTTGAAAAAGTCAATGATAGTCTGTTCACTGGCAGCAATGTCCTATTTGATGCTTATTTTGTTTCTATGAATAGTTCTGGCTTGGGTAGTTTTGCTTCTCCAGCGAATATAACTTTATCTTCAGGAACGACTCAGTGTGATTTGCTTTATTATGTTCTGAGTGGTTTTCCTAGAAACAGGACTGATATAATCTCAAATGGGCACACTTTTAATCCTGTCTGGAAGAATTGTTCTGGTGG
>CAYPUD010000011.1:0-13289 GCA_964413955.1 uncultured Methanosarcinales archaeon | reverse complement strand
GTATCTCTTGAGAGGAATTCTGAGCAGGCATCAGTCAAGGCAGAAAAAGTCAAAAAAGAAGCGGATTCAAATAACTTATTTTTCTTCTTCCTTGCTTTTGCTCTTGTTTCTGTTGTTTTTTTGGTTGCTGTCGCCGTCAGGCGATTATTTTAAGACTATGTATCCCCTAGAAATCAATCTTCAAATTGCTCTTTAAATTTGTTTGTCTTAGCTTGCTCATAAAGAAGAGAATAAATTATTGTTGCGGCAAAAAAACCAAAGTTCAAGTGTTTATCCGCATTTTCATCCTCAGGGTCATTGAAGATGCTCATTGTCAGGTTTTTTGCAGCGTAAAGTAAATACGGATTGGTGAATAAGACTAAATTTTTGAATCGATCTAAATCTTCATCTCTTTTGATCATATCAAAGTAAGATCGCATTTTTTCGTCAGAGATTTCTGGGAGGTCCTTCCCAAATTTTTTAGCTTCTGTTTTCAGGATGGAATAAATTCCTACGCTGCAGAAAGTGTAGGTATATCCAAGCATATGTTCTTCTTCATTCAAATACTGGGATTCTTGAAAAATATAGTCCGCTAAGTTTGGATTTTCTTCTGACATTTCCTGAAGGTCGTCTCTAAGCGAATCCTGGCTCAAAAGGCTTAAGAAGTCATCACATGCTTTCTTACTGACTTTTGGTAGGGGGCTCTGAGAGTTAGCTTGTCCATTGAGATAAAACATGAGAGCAGTTCCTGCCAATTCTGGAATGTCGTTTTCATTGGTGTCTTTTTCTAAAATTCTTTCGATTCCTAAGACTTCTTTCAGGACATAGTGAATGTCTACAAAGTGTTCTAAGTTCATATCATCAACATCTGCATGCAGAGACAGTACTTCTTCATCATACTGCAGTTTTTCATTTGGGTTGAATTCATACAAGAAAAAGTGTGTCTTGTCTATGTGAGACTGATCCCAGAGAAATTGTGGGTGTTCATTCTTTTTTGTTATTGAGTCCTTTGATCGATCCATTAAAGAAAATTGGTTTTCGCTTATTGAGCTTAGATAATGATTGATGCCCTCAAGAACTGACATATCCCTAAAGACTGATTTGATGAACGCTCTGTAGCTCCTCAAGTCCCTGGTGTAGATGTAATTGCCGAAATTAACATAGATATCCTTTGCGTCTGAGATTATGCGCACTATAACTTCAGGCATTTTGGCGTCTCTGAGTTCAATCTCTCTTTCTAAAACAATAAATGCGATTTCGCTGAGTTCATTCAGTAGAGAGTGGCTTTCTTCAATGACCTCATAAAGACTTAACTCGCTTGATCTATGTACGAATTCTGCAATCTCTTGGCTTTTTTTATCCACGACAGCAATAATTTGAGCGCAATAACTGTCCGGCTCTTTTGCTTCAAAAGACCATTCTTTTGGCTCATTTTCGTTATTTTCTTCGCGAGGATTTTTTTGTTCTGCCATATCTTCAGATCTCTAAGGATTGTTTTTAAATTTTTCTGTTTTTATCACTCTAAAATAAAAAAGCTCCAAAAAGCTTACGTCAAACCCATAAAAAAAGAATGTCTTTATCAAGAAATGATTACACTTCTTTTTAAATGAATGATTCTTTTTGGTTGGTGATGGATATGCAGGATAAGTTGGTTCAGTTTATTCCTTTGTTTATTCTTTTTTTTGCTTTGTTTCTTTTAGTTCTACCTTCTATTGAGAATGCTGTGAAAGACGTAAATTTTGGTGGTGAGCAGTTGACTGGTGCTTATTCGTTCAGTGCTCAGGCGACTTCTGTTTCTGCTTGTCATAATTTGACTAAGGTTGGTGAGACTTATGTTTTGACTGCTGATGTGAATACGAGTCAGCGGTTTTGTTTTGTTGTTCAGAATGATAGCATTACTTTGGATTGTAATGGTCATAGGATGAATGGTTCTTCTGTGAATACAACTCTTGTGCAGGTTGATGGTTTTGTGAATTTTACTTTGAAGGATTGTACCTTCTTCAACGCAACCACTGGTTTGAACCTTACTTTTGCTAATAAGACAATGATTAATAATTCTGATTTTTTGAACATCAGTCAGGATGGTGTTTTGATTAATGGTTCCAATGATGTTCTTATTTCAAATGTTTTTATGGCTAATGGAACGAGAGGAATTCGTGTGAAGTCTGATTCTCCTACAATTTCTAATTTGACTGTAAAGAATGTTGTGATGGAGAATATGGATCCTGGTGCTGCTTCGCATTGGGGTGTTATTTCTGTTAGGACTGTCCAGACAAATAGTAATTACTTGTTGGCCAGTAATTTTTCAAACATTAATCTTACGAATATTTCCAGCACTGGCTTTGATTTAGTTTACGTCAATGATTCTTTTTTTTCTGATTTGATTTTTCGTAATGTTGGCAGTTCATCGCCAGTTCTTGGGGGGATTGATATGTCTTACTCAAATAATAATTCAGTTCAAAGGTTCAGGATTTTAGGTGGTTCAGCAGCTTCAAGCAACCCTTCTTTACCGACAAGTTCTTTTAATGTTGCTTATTCTGGGACTGATTTTACTGGAATTCTTCTTGGGCAGGGTTCAAGGAATAATACTTTTTATAATGGGGTAATCCAGTCTGTTAATGATTCTGCTTATCCTATAATGTTGCCTAGCTCAAGTCCTCAGTTAAAGACAGAATTCAATAATTTTTCATCAATAAATGTCATTAATACTTCTGGTTGTATTCAGATTGGGTTTAGCCCAGGTTCTGCGCCTGTTGTTGTTAATAATACTTTTGAGCATATTAATTGTAATTTCACAAAAGGTGTGGCTGTGTATTTGTTTGGGGGAGATGATAATGTGTTTGATGATATTAATATAACTAATCTTAGCGGGACGATTACTTCTGGTTTGGGAATGGTTTTAGGTGCTGGTTTTTTCTTTGAGTCAACAGCAACTACAATAAATAATGTTGTTGTGCAGAATTCAAGGATTCAGGGTAATAATACTGCTGGGATTTATTTGCTCTCTGTAGCAGGCAGCAGCAAGTTTAATGTTACTGATACAACAATTGATGGCTTTAGTTATTCAATTTTAGATTATAATCTGCAGGATAGTTTGATTGAAGGCAACACTTTTAACAATGCTGCTTTAGAAGGGATTCATTTAGAAAGCGGGGGTGGTTTCACTGCAAACAATAATGTAATTAGGAATAATTCATTCAATAATTCTCCTGTCTTTCTTAACTTCACTTTATCAGATAATAATCTGGTTTATTATAATAACTTCTATAATTTCTCTAAGTATCATGCATGGACAAATGTTAATACTAATCAGTTCAATACTTCTGTTGCTGGGACTGCTCAGGGGAATTATTGGAAGGGTGTGGAGTCTTTGGATATTAAGGACTTGAATTCTGATGGTTGGGGGGATGCTGGATCAGAGTATCCTTATAATTCAACTAATCATGGTAATGTTTCTGACGGAATAAATGATTTTGGTCCTGCAATGGCTCCTCTTGTTCCTTCAGCTCCTGCGCAGCCGAATTACAATGTCTCTGCTTGTAGGAATCTAACCGATGCAGGTCAGACATATACTTTAAACACCAGTTTCAGTACGTCTGCTGCTTATTGTATAAAAGTTCAAAATAATAGTATAACTCTGGATTGCAAAGGTTTTAACATAACTGGAGTTTCAGGAACAACTGATATTATTTTTGTTGAAGGTTTTGATAATGTTACGATCAAAGATTGTGTTCTTGTGAATGGAAGCAGGGGAGTGGTTTTTAATTCTTCATCAACACATCTGAATTTCAATGTGACCAATACTTCTTTCAGATTGTTTAGCGCAGGTTTGTTCATTGATCCTGGGGTCGGCGGAGACTTTTCTCATAACAATTTCAGTGACTCAACAGTTTGTTTGAATATCACTGGCTGGAATCAAAGTAACATAAGCTTTAATAGGTTTAATAATTGCACAACTGCTTTAATCCTTAATGGAAGTTCAAATAATAATCTTGTTTTCAATAACACTTTCAATAATAGCGGCACTGCTTTAGTTTTAAGCAACGGAACGAACAACACAATTTATTATAATTATTTCTATAATTCAGCCACTCAACATGCATCTTCTGTAGCGGGCAATCAGTTCAACACTACTGTTGCAGGTGTGCCTCAAGGGAATTATTGGGATGATATCTTCACCAAGAATCTTAAGATTTATGACAGTAATAGTGATGGTTTTGGGGATTCAGGAAGCCAATATCCTTACAGCTTGGCAAATGGGGGGAGTGTCAGCGCTGGTGTGAGAGATTTTGGGCCTATTGGTGTGGGTCAAGCTCCAACGCCCTCGCCATCTCCTTCAACTAGTGGCGGAGGTGGAGGCAATAGGTATTACTATTATCATCCAAAAGAGAAACAGGAAGAACTGCCTGTTGTTGAGCGTCCTGGTTTTGTCGCTCCTAAGAATGTAGCTCGCGAGCATGTTTCGCATGAGTCTTCTGAGGAGCTTCAGGAAGCTTCGGCAGAAATAGAACGCGAAGTTGTTGAAACCAAACAGGAATCTGTTGAGCAGTCAGAAGTTTCGCAGGTTGCGCCAAAAGTTAAGTCAAGCAAGGTGTCATTTGTTTTCTTGTTTGTTTTGTTGGTTTCTTTAGTTGTTCTTATTGTTGGGCTTGTCTTGTTGTTGAAGCGAGGGAAACAGAAGGAGGTATCTGTCAAACAGATAGATGAAGAGCTAGAAGAATTTAAGAAACAGTTTAAGTTCTGATTTTCTTTTATACCTCTTTAACGTCTTTTCATTCATATCTCAGCGCGTCCACAGGCTTTTGTCTGCTTGCTCTTTTTGCTGGAAGGATGCCTGATAATGTTCCGACAAGGAAACTGAATGCCAGCGCCCCTACAACCAGATACCATGGGAAAAAAGCTTTTAGCATCCCTGTCCCTAATGCTTTTGCTGCTATCAGTTCAACACCCTTGCTTATGCTGAATCCGACGATTATTCCAATCAACCCTCCAACTATTCCAAGGATTCCGCTTTCTATGAGGAATAACAGCATGATGTCTTTGTTTTTTGCGCCTATTGCTTTCATTATTCCTATCTCTTTAGTTCTTTCTAATACGCTTGTGTACATTGTGTTCATTATTCCTATTCCTCCTACAATTAAGCTTATTGCTGCAATTCCTATAAGGACTGTTGTGATGATATTGAGAATTATATTGAATGTCTCGATCATCTGCAGGGGAGTTTGCACTGTAAAGTCTTCCTGGCCTTTTTTCTGTCCTCTTTCTTTTCGCAGGATTTTTTCGATCCTTTCAGCGACTTCTTCTGACTCTTTTTCAGATACTGATTGAACAAAGATGAAAGACAGCAGATCAGGCTTATTAAAGAGGCTTCTGACGTTGCTTTCACTTGCTAATATGCCTTTATCTAAGCCAGGATCCCCCATTTTTTTGAAGATCCCTATCACTTTGAATTCTTTGCCATTGCAGGTTACCTTGTTTCCTATCTGAATTTCTTTGTCAAACAATTTTTCTGCAAGATCCTTGCCGATCACAACTTTTCCTTTTTCTCCAGGGTTTAGCATCCTTCCTGTTTCAACTTTCCATGTGTGTACTTCATCCACAAGTTTTGTTTCTGATTTTTTTTCAGGATAACTGAAGATGTATGTTGTTCTCTCTTTTTTTCCGAAACGCACTCTTGCTGCTTGGGCAAGGACTCCTGCAGCTTCTCTAACCCCTGCTATCTTTTTCACTAATTTCAGGTCTTTCTCTGTGATCATTCCGCTTCTGTCACTGCCTGTAATTTCAGTGCCCCCTGCTGATTTGGCTTGTATAAATAATTTATCAGCTCCAAGTTTTTCAAGCTGTTCATTTATGGAGTGCGACAGCCCTTGGCCTATGCTGACTAAGGCTACGACTGATGCTATGCCTATGATTATTCCAAGAATTGTTAGGAAAGTCCTTTTTTTCCTATGACTCAGATTTTTTAGGGCTATTCTGAACATATCTTTGACGTCAATCATTTTCTTAAGGCCTCAACTGGTTCTAGTCTGGATGCCTGCATTGCTGGCAGCGTTCCTGAGATCGCTCCGATGATGAAAGAGAACAGTATTGTGCCTGCAATAAGTACCAGAGGAAAATGAGCAGAGATGATGTTTGTTCCAAGAGCTGCTTTTGCTCCAAACTCAACAGCCATGCTGAAGCAGATTCCCATCGCTAGGCCTATTGCTCCTCCGACAGCCCCAAGGATTCCGCTTTCTATGAGGAACAATAGCATGATGTCTTTGTTTTTTGCGCCTATTGCTTTCATTACACCTATCTCTTTGGTCTTTTCAAGTACGCTTGTGTACATGGTGTTCATTATGCCTATGCCTCCGACTATTATGCTTATTGCAGCAATCCCTAAGACAAAGATCTGGACTATATTTAGGATAGTGTTGAAGCTGTCGATCAGTTCCTGGCTGGTCTGGACTTCAAAGTCTTCAAATCCTTCTTTTTGGTTTTTTCTTCTTCTGAGTGCTCTGGTCAGCTTTTCAGCCACATTATTCACGTCAGACCCTTCCTGGACCTGGACAAAGATTGTGCTATAATCATTTCTCCCTGAGATTTCTTTCAGGTCATCTTCATTCAGTATGATGATATCATCTCTCATTGGGTTTCCGTTTTTCTTCAGGATTCCTATGACTTCGAATTTCTCATTCCCTATGAGTATCTTGTTTCCTATCCGGATGTTCTTATCAAATATTTCTTTTGAGGCAAAATTGTTTCCAAGGATGACTTTGCCGGAATCCTTTGGCTTTAGCATCCTGCCGTCCTGTATTTTCATGTTCTGCGCAACTTTGATCAGTTCTCTTGCAGAGCTGTCTTTCGGCATGCTTGCTGCGAACTGTGCTTTTGCTATATCATTGAATTCTATCTTGACTGATTGTATGATCCTTCCTGCAGCGACCTTAACCCCTTGTGTTTGTTTTATTGTCTTAAGGTCTTTTTCGCTTAAGTTGCCTGCAGAATCCTGGCCTGGAGGGCCAAAACCAGGGCTTGTGGGCTGGATGATTATCTTATCAACGCCTATTGATGAGAATTGGGCACCTATTGCGTTCTGCATTCCCTGGCCAAGGCTGACAAGCGCAACTACCATGCTGACGCCGATGAATATTCCAAGCATTGTCAGCCATGTCCTTAGCTTTTTGTTCTTCAGGTTCTTAAAAGCTAACACAAAGAGATCAAGAATCATTTTGCGGATTTTCCTTTTCTTGTTGGCAGAGTCAGAACTTTTTTGTCTGGAACTCTCATTTTCTGGTTTTTCTTTTCTTTCTTCTGAAATACCAAAAGACCCCTCCTGCTGCCAACAGTAATATTATGATTAATGGGAGCTTGCTCTTTTTCTCTCCTAAATCGCTCTTTGAGACTATCCTCAGAGGTAGGGAGTATTCCTGGACATAATCTTTGTTGTAGGTGTCCTTGAACTCCAGGATGAACTTAAGCACTGGCTTTTCTGTCAGGGGCTTGATGATGAATTCTGCGCTGTCAAAGTCATCGTTGTCAAGATTTCCTATGTAAGCGATGTTGCTTGGTGATAGGATATCATAATCTGGTGTCTTCACTATCTTCAGTGTTATGTATTTTACATTGACAATCCCTTTGTTTATTATCTTTGCTCTCACTTTGCCTGCTGTTTTCTTTGCAAAGATCTCTGAATTATCTATCAGCATAGTCAGGTCAGGCTTTGCATTCACCTTGAGGCCTACTTTTGATGTTACTTCATAATCCCTATTCTTTGAGTCCCTGTACTTTATTTTCAGGGGTATGTTGTAAACTTTTATTTCTGTGTTTGAGTCTGTCATTATCCTGAAATTGACTTTTTTGCTCTCTTTTGGCTCAAGGAAATCAATCCTTTTTGTGCTTCCTGTTCCAAGGATGCTGAAAAAGTCAAGTTCTGCTGTATCAAGTGTGATGTCAACAGTCTTTATCTGGCTCATGCCTTCGTTCTTGACTGTGAGATCTATGTCCACTTCATCTCCTGGCTTCACAGTTTCTGGCGTTGTTTTCACTTCACTGACTACCACAAGAGAATCTGATGTTTCTATTAGTATCGGCTCTTTTAGTTCTGCCCAGATTCCTGCGCTTGTCCATTTGTACTGGAACGTGATGTCTTTTTTTGCGTTGGGCGCGTACAAGTCTACCATTATGTCAAAATCCACGACAGCTTCTTCTGTTCCAGGGATTGTGCCTATCTCTTTAGTCTCTTTTTCTCCTGGAGCTAAGCTGAAGGGATATTCTGGCTTGAACCTGACTGCTACATTTTCTGCTGACGTGCCAAGATTGGTCACTTTTATCCAGACTTTCATGACCTGGCCTTGCGCAGCAGGGTATGGCTCGTACTTCAGGATGCTTGCGCTGACTTCTGGCATTCTTGCTGCCGTCACTTGTAAGCTAAGTGCTGAAAAGAAAAACACCACTGCCAACAGTGTCAATAATCCTAAGAATCTTTTTTTGTTCATTTTCACATTCTTTTCTATGTTTATTTTCATATTATTTTTCATAATCTCACCTTTTATTTTTCTTCTTTTCTTTGATTATCCTGCCATCCTTAAGATACGCGATCCTGTCAGCCATCTCTGCCAGCTTGTCATCATGTGTGACTAAGACAACTGTCTTGTCTTCTTTCTTGTTCAGGTCCCTTAGCAGGCTCATTATTTCTTTGCCCATCTTGCTGTCAAGATTTCCTGTGGGCTCATCTGCGAGGATGACTTCTGGGTCAACTGCCAAAGCTCTTGCAATCGCAACTCTTTGTTGTTGCCCCCCTGAGAGCTGTGTCGGCTTGTGGTGCATCCTGTCTGCCAAGCCAACTTTTTTCAGCAGGCTTTCTGCTCTTTTGATTCTCTCAGGTCTTGGCATTTCTTGAAACATCAATGGAAGCATAACATTTTCCATTGCAGTGAGTGTGTTTATGAGGTTGAATCGCTGAAAGATGAATCCTATTTTTCTGCCTCTTATCTGCGCTAGGTCTGATTCTCTTAGCAGGGCTATATTATGGCCGTCAAGATAGATGGATCCTCTTGTGGGAACATCAAGACAGCCTATGAGGTTCATGCTTGTTGATTTTCCGCTTCCGCTAGGGCCTTGCACTGCAAGAAACTCATGGCTGAATACTTCTAAGTTCAGCCCCCTCAATGCCTGCACAGTAGTTTCTCCAACCTGATATGTTTTCCACACATCTTTTAGCCTTATAATTGGATTTTTGTTTTTCTTCATTTTTCTTTTGATATTTTCTTTAGCTCACTGTAAGCGTCTTTGAATATTTTTTTGATTTTTTTCTTGTTTTTTTCAATTTGTTCTTTTTCAAGCAGGTCAAGCATCAAGATACTAAGTTTTTCTAATTCAGGGTTTAATTCTTCGAAAGGATCGCCGTCTTTCAGCTTTTCAAGGAGATTTATCAGTTTTGACTCTGCTGTTTTTTCTCCTGTGATTGCTTCCATTATTTTGAAGCTTTTGACGGCTTTTTCATGCATTTCTTCCTTGTGTTTTTGTAATTCTTTTATTTTTTTCAGCCCTTGTTTTGTTAGTGAGAATGTTTTTTTGCCGTTAGATTCTTTTGATTTTATCATTCCTCTTTTTTCAAAGTTTTTCAGCAGAGGATACATTGATCCAGGGCTTGGCTTTATTCCTATTTTTTCATTAACATATTTCATCAAGGAATATCCTGTCATAGGCTTTTCGCTCAAGCCCTTCAAGACAATTATCTTTAAATGGCCTCTTATCATCGCTATCGATATATCGGAATAGATATATAAATGTTTCGCTACCGATATATTTAGTGTATGTCAGAAGTCACTCATTTGCATAATCATGATGCCTGCCATACTCGCAGGAGCAATCGCTGGTTCCGTCAGGCAATGCTGTAAAGCTGCATTTCATCACTGGTGTTGAGAATCGGCCTTCTTTCACATAAAACTTGTCTTTTGAATCGCCGAACAGTGTGGCTTCTATCTGAGATGCCCTGTTCAGTCTCGGAAGCCAGACTGCATATTCCATCCAGAAATTCAATGCGCTATTCACGTTCTCTTTTTTCAGGAGGTCTTTTCCTGAGACCATTTCTATCACGCCTATCCTTTCCTGATCAAATCCAAACATCAGGCTTCCGATCTTCTGCTCCCCGAATGTCCTGAAATTTTCTGTTGTCTTTGGGCTTTGTTTGATGAGTCTGGTGACCATATCTTTTGCTACATCAGAGCAGGCGCCTTCTGGAAAATCTATGCCTTCTATGTGGAAGAAATTGTTCAGCCAATCTTCAAGAGTCTTTGCGTATCTGACTGGCTTTTCGTCAAATTGTATGTTTGCGCTGCCTGTAGCATTTTCTGTTGTGTTCAAGGCAGGATCAACAAGGATTGCTAAGGCTATTGTTGCAAATATGAATAAGAAAGCAAGATAGCCTGAGTTGTTCTTGTCCTTCATCATACCTCTTTTTTGTTTTTTAGTTCTATTTGCCCTGGCTTAAGATGAGCATGAGCGGCTTAAAATAAGCTTAGGAACCAATGCCACATCTTCTTAAAGAACCCTGCGATGCCTCTTGTTACTTCAATTCCTGGCTCTTGGCTGAAGTTCTTTGGCTCACCAACTTCAGGGATCGTAACATTTGGCAATGGATATTTCTCTTCTTTTTCTTCGCCAGATTCATTGTCTTCTTTCTGCGCAGTTGTTTCAGTTTCACTCTTGCTTTCAGAATCTTGTTTCTCTGAGTTTTCCGCAGGCGCGCTCTCAGGCTCAGAATCTTCTTGTTCAGTTTCAGCAGGAGGGTTATGCCATTTGCATTTGCAGTCTTTTTGGCACATCCCATAATTGTCTCCTTCTAAGCAGACGCTTCCAGGAGGGTCGCATTCCTCTCCTTCGCTTTTCTCAACAAGCCTGTCTCCGCAATGTGATGATGGGCCTTCATCTTCATGATGTGTCTTAACATTTGTGCCTTCTCCCACGCAAGCCCCATCCACGCATTTTTCAAAGCCATAATCCCTGCAGTCAAATATCCTTGATTGTCTCATGTCATTATCGCAGAAGTATTCCTTCAGGTAAAAGCTTTCAGAAGTTTGCAGGTCTTCTTTTTTGCTTATCACACAAATATCCTCTTTTGCAAGTATGCCGTACTTTGTGCTGCCTTTTGTCTTTAGGACATCTGCAGAAGGGTGTCTTCCTCCTTCAGGCCCATTGTCGCTATCTGTGCATAAATTTTGTTCTGCAGCGATTGCGCTTATGATGACCAACAAGCCTATTAGAATTCCGATGAGTATCTTGTTTTTTGCCATATTAACAAGCTGTTAGTCAGATTAATATATAAATATTACTCTAAATGAAAATATTACTCTAAATGAATATCATTCCACTTCAGTCTTCAATTCTTCCAGATCGCAAAAATTTGTGGTGAAATTATATGCTCCTGCATTCAGGAACACTATCTTGTCTCCTTCTTTTGGATCTTTCAGATAAGCCTTATATCTGAATAAGTCCATTGAGCATGGGGTTATGCCTTTGATGACATAAGGTTTTCCTTCTTCTTTGCTCAGTTCCCCTTCTATCTTAAGTTTGACTGGAACTATCAATGCGTCCATGTCGCTGTTATATACAGATGCGTTAACGATTATGTTGTTGTCATAGATCCTTATTATCTCAGCCACTAACTTTCCTGCTGGCGCTGCTATGAACCTTCCTGGCTCTATCATGAGTTTGATGTCTTTTTCTTTCAGGTATTGCCTGAACTTTTTTATCTTGACGAATATCTGGTTTATAACATTAACATTTGTGTTTGCGTATTCTGATGGCAGCCCTCCTCCTATGTTCATGATATCTATTGATTTGAGAGTGTTCTGGCAGAGCGCGTCCTCTAATTCTTCTTTGAAGTTCCATTCGCTCATGTTTTGTGTTTTCCTGTGGAAATGTATGCCTAATTGTCCTATTTTAGGATTTTCTCTGAGTTCTTTTATCCTCTTGTTAACTGTTTCTGCTTTCATGCCGAAAACAAAATACCTCTCTGTCTTGAGTGTGTTCTCTTTCAGCTTCAGCCTCAGCAAGAGGTTCACTTTGATATCTTTGTTTTTCAGGAATTCCAGAAACTCATCCAGGTCTGGCTCATTATCGACGACAAAGTTTCTTATCCCAGACTCTGTGAGTTCTTTTATTTCTTTTTGGTTCCAGCCTTGAGCAAGGAAGATCACTCTTGACCTGTCTGAGATATGTTTCAGCTCATTTGTAAGATGGATGCTGAACATGCAGTCAGTCTCTTTCTCAAGGATTCTTGTGATTTTGGGGTTTGTTTTTGAGCTGTAAGATACGATGTCCGCTGCTTCTTTCACTTTATTGTATTGTTCCAGTGCTTTTTGTTTTGATATTACGAATTTTGCTTCCATTTTTGATTTCTTTTTTTTGCCTTGTATGTTATTTTTTATTATCTGCATTGCGTTGCTTTTTATTGTTTTGGCAGCAGGCCTTCCTCATCCAGATCTTCTAGTGCTTTTATCATTGCCAGAGGGAACATCACTGTTGTATCACCGATCACTGTGGCTATGTCTGAGTCGTCTTTCACTTTTCCCCATGATTTTGCTTCGTTTGTTGTGGCGCCGCTCATGCTGCCTGATGTCTTGTGCGCGGTTGTCATATACAAAGCAAATTCAGCGCCGCCATTTAGCAATGTGCATAGTATTGCGTGGTGTTTTGAGATGCTGCCTCCAAGCGCTATCACTGCTTTCTTCTCATCATGGTTTGTGCTCAGCAGGATGTTTCCGAAATCCTTGACAACATCCACAATAAAGTCAGGGTGTTTTTGTTGGAACAGGTATAGATGGAATCCAAAAGCTCCGTCAGTTATTGCTGGACAGAATATCGGCACTTCAGCTCGCGCTGCCTGGCACAGTATGGAGTTCTCATCATCTATCATCTTTCCTATCTCTCTGAGCATCTCTGACACAGGCCATCTTTTCTTCTTTTCGTACAGCTTGGCAAGTATTGGGTTTATCCTGTCCTCAAAGTTCATGTAGCTCTCATTATTTATCATGATGTTCCCTACTCTGTTTATGCCTTGTTCATGCAATTCTACATCATCTTCGTCAAATCTTCCTATCGAAAATTTTTCTCCTGTCGCTTTCATTATGTCTTCCTCTATCCCGCCTACCGTTGTTACGATGACATTGGCCATTCCTAATCTGATCAGTTGTGCAAAGAATCCTCTCAGCCCTGATGTCACCATGTTTGATGTGAATGTCAGGAATATCTTTGCAGAGTTCTTCTTCATCTTCACTATCAGGTCTGCTGCTTTGCCTAACTCGATGCTTTGAAAGCCCAGATTC
>CAYPUD010000010.1:0-15239 GCA_964413955.1 uncultured Methanosarcinales archaeon | reverse complement strand
CGTCATCTGAAAGGACTGTCTTTTCTGCTTTTCCGTTGAGAAATACCGTTACACTTGCTTTTTCGCTTAGTTTTCCTCTGATTGTAACAGCTCTTTTGTATGATGGATTTAGCGCTTCTAAGTTTGTTTCAAGGAATTGCGGCGGCCCTGAATCAAATATGATCTTCTTTGATTTCTTTACTTTATTGCCTGCTTTGTCTGTTGCAATGACAGTTATAGTATTCTCTCCTTCCTGAAGGGCCACTGTCAAGGACAAGTTTCCTGCTGTAACATTCATCTCTTTTGTTGTTTTGTTTCCTCCTGCTTCAACAATCAGAGCCAGTGTTGAGTCCTCATCTATTGCTCCCTTGATTGTTATTGGCTGCGCTGTCGTCACTCCTGGCGCGCTGAGCGAGAGTTTTGGAGCTTGCAAGTCAACAATTGTTGTGAATTCTTTCTCCATTACATCCCCTTGTCCTGATTTTGCTTGTATCTTTATCGTATTCTCTCCAGGCAACAGTCTTATTGATGTCAGAACAAAGGACCCGCTTGCTGTCCTTATCCTTTTCTTCTCTCTGTTTCCAACATAAAGTCTCACTTCTGAACTTGGCATGGTCTTTCCTGTTATTGTTATCACTGTTGATCTTGTTATTTGTGGAACATCTGCTGTGAGAAATAATGGGTTTGCTTTGAACGTGCCATTCACTTCAGCGCAATCCTGGTGAGTTATGCCGCAGCTTTTTATCTCGTAATAATATACCTGACCTTTTTGCGTAGGAAATGTCAGTTCGTGATGGTTTTGAGTCTGCCAATCATTCATTGATGTCTCTGCCTCATTCACACCATAACTGAAAGTGCCATTTGTTATTGTGTTTGTATTCCAGGATACTGTTGTGTTGGTTTCTTTGCTCAGGAAATTTATATCAGTTATTTCTATGTCTGCCAATGCTGTTAAGGATATTGTTAGAACTATAAGGATTGCTAAGATCGCTTTTAGCTTTTGTTTGTTCAGTTTTTCATGCATTTTATTTCAATTAATCATTCTATATTTCATTTCTATATTTCATTACTTGCTTTCTTATGTTGTTAATATTGGCCTAAGATTCTCTTTATACTCTCCTTCTCTCAAAAAGCCCATCATCTCTCCAAGTTCTTCCTCACTGGCAGGATTTGGCCTGTATTCTATGATGTTGAATTGTATCCTTTCTTTTCCGATCAGTTCAGCATATGTCATGTTCCAGGACTTATCAGCATACCCTCCTATCAGCTCTCCGTTCTTGAGAAGATACATCTCAAGCTCGTAATTTTTGTCATCAAGTATCAGTTGTATTGTCTTGTTTGTGTCAGTTGTGTCATTCTTTGTGAACATGAGGTCTTGCTCAAACTTGCCATCTTTTGTTTTTAGTGAGAATGCTATTTGTTCATTCTCTCCTAAAGTAAACCTGTTTTGGTCTGTCTGCCATTCTTTCATTACTGATTGGTATGGTCGTATTACGAATTCTGGCTTTAGCTTGACTAATTTTTTCATGACTATATCAAGTTCTTTGCCAGTCAGGAATTTTGATGCTTCAAGATAGCCTTCTTTCTTTGCGATTACTCTTGGGTTTCCGCAGCCAGAAGGCAGCCTTGTCTTCAGGAGGATCCTTCCATCATCCTGCGCTTCTGTCTTTCCTATATCGCATTCCACATTCATGCATTGTATTGTTATATTGACATCCTCCAAGTCTATTGCTCTTGGAACTCCTGGCTCAAAGCCCCAAACTCTTATCTCTGCTTCCTTCTCACCAAGCTGGTCGCAGAAGCCTTCTCCTATGAACATTGGCTCAAACTGCCTCACTCCGAAATTCACTCTCTCAGGAGCATTGTCGCTTATTATCACTGGAAAAGCGAACTCAAAGGCATAACCTTCTCCATCAAATGCTTTCTCATCTTTTATCACAACTTTCACTGGGTATATTATGTCATAAGTGAAATGCCATTGGTTCATGCAAAAGAAAGGAATCAGTTGTTTTGCTCCCCTTACCACTTTGCTCTTGAGCCATCTGCCGTCTCTTGGCTTGGCATTTAGCATCAGAGTCTTTCCATCATAAGTTATTGCTGCTTTTAGGTCTGTTTTTGGAATGTTCGTATCAAATGTCATCTTGTTGATCTCATAAGCGTCTGCTGGAATGTAATCAGGCATCTTTACAGATTGGATCTTATTGTCAACCAAGTCTTGCCACGCTTCTTTTCCGTATTCTTTCAGATCCTCATAAACACTCTCTTTCGCAAGAGGTTTTAGTTGCGGTGTGTTTTTTATCCTTACAAGAGGCATGAGGTAGAATAGTTTCTTCTTGAGCCTTTTTTGTATGTTTTCTATGTTCCATTTCTTTCTTGTGCAGCCGACTTCCATCCCTCCTAAAGGTATCTTCTTGTCAGAACTCATTAAGTCTATCGTCAATTTTTCCAGCCATTCCTGTTTGTTCTCTTCTTCAAGTATTTTCATAGCCAAATCGTGCATCTCTGAAAATCTCACATCAACAGTCGCGAAATACTCTTCTTGTGTTATTGTCCTTTGAGGAGTCGTAATCTTTAATGGCCATTTGACTTCTGCAACAACTCCTTTTTCTGCAAATGTTATAAGAACATCTGGCTTGTCAAGCTCTGTCACCCTCAAACGTGGTTCAAATGCTTTAAAATCTGTGCAGCTCTTGATCTCTTCTTTAACATGCCTGCCAAGCGCAGCTCTCATTAAGTTCTTGCTTGGCACCCTGTTCTCTCCTGCGTAATACCAGTAAGGTATCTTTATTATTCCCAAAGGGTCTGCTGTCAAGTAAGAGTTCGGATTGTTAAGAACATATCCTGGAATGTCAATGTATCCTCCTTGCAAGCCCATCTTTAAGAGGCCTTGTTTTAGCGCCATCTTTGCGCAATCATTTACCATGTCAAACACTGGCCTGATGTCTTCTGGAACTTTTGGCGCTTTTCTCAAAGGCCTCCCTGCCTCTGTGGAAAAGAAGTACAGCGTTACACCTATTGTTATCAGCAGAATCAAACCTAATATTATGAATATTGATATCTGTCCTTTTCTCATCCTACCCCTTTTTTGGTATGATCTTAAACTGTCAAACCTTAAACTTCTCTGAATAATCTTTCAGATATTTTCTTAGCCACACAACATAAAGTATGAATACTATGGCGCGGAACCATACACCTAACTGAGTGGCTTGGCCCAATGCCCAGAAAATCCCTGCTAAAATGAAATAAACTATTGTTATGCAAGAGATCGGCTGCAAGTATTTTGGAATCATGACAAGGCTGCAAATTCCTTCTGAAAAGCTTTTCCTTATGCTGCCTGTCTTCAGCATTGCCTGATGAAGCCTTGTGGTCATGTACATATAGAACAACACCATGACTATCAACGCAGGAACCAACAGGTTTTGCTTGACTCCTACCAGTAAAAAGATGCTTATCGGCGCCCATAATAATGACCATAACAAGTTAAGGAAAAAGAATTTCAAGAGTTTTTTCTTGCTGAGCTTTTTTTCTGAGAGTATTGCCCAGATGAAGTACCTTGATATTGAGTAGAATATCAGCACAAGAATCGCCACTGCTAAAATCAGTCCTATAACAAACATGATTATTTGTTTAGCGATTGCAAGATTTTGTTGTACTGCTGCAAAGCTTGGGCCTATTGCCTTGTTTAAGGCCAATAATCTTGTTCTCTTCTCAAGGAATGATTTTGCTCCTGTGAGCAATACAAAGAATACTGCCCAATAAATCAAGTCTATCACTGCTGTCAATAATAGTTTCTTGTCTGTCTTGAAAGATTTCAGGAATAGCTTAAGTTTTCTTTTGCTCTCTTTCAGAGAGAATAACAAGACTATCCCTGCAAGAATCAATAATCCTGACAAGTATTTGCCTGTTGTCGCTGCAAGTATTACTCCTGTTATTATGCTGATGATTCCTATTATTATTGACATGCTTACTTTCATATTTCTTCACCATCTCCTTGTCCTTGATCAAGCAATGCATCTGCTGCGTCTTCATGTCCTCTTATTGATGTTGGAGGACCTGCGCCTTTGATTGGCGAGCAGAAGACTGATTTTACATGCGGGTAGTCAGAAAATATTCCTTCTTCATTTTCAGAATAAAAAGCGAATAATGGAATGGAAACGCCGCCAGCAGTTAGTAAACTCAAACCAACGCCAGCTCCAGCCATCTCAGGAAATAAAGTCAAAAGAACTGCTCCCACACCAAGTCCTAAACCACCCCAATCCTCACCGACCCAGCCTCTTTGTTGTTCTTTTATGTCTTCTTTGAACAATAAGCAGACTTGCGTGTAGTTTGTTGTGCTGTATTTCAGGATGTTCTTGTTTGCGCTTTCTCCTTTTGGGACTTTTCTCCAGTCAGAGAACCATTTTGCGCTTCTATCTGGTCCTGTGAATAATATATTGACATGCAAGTCCTTGTCTAATGGGTTGTTTATTCTGAATTGAGCATGATACAACCACATATCTATGTTTAGGTTTTTTAAATCCAGGCTTGGGTCTGTGAAATCCACTTTTTCCCCATTGATGTAAGTATAGTCTCCAAATAAATTCACAAGATTTTCTCTTGTTTCTCCTTTAAAGCTGATCTTATCAGACCTTTCTGCTACGATTGATGCAGCCATTACAGGAATTCCTTCTGGCCCTTGCGCCGCAACTATGTAATTCTTTGATTTTGTTTTGAAGTATCCATCGCATATCATTGATGATACACATTCCTTAAGCCCCCCGATGACGCAGAAATCCTCTTGTAATTGTTTCTTTCTTTTTGCTATCTTTTCTTCATTGAACCATTCTATTCCTAATGCAGATAATCCTAATGCGCTTAATGTTGCTATTCCTTTGTACTCATTGAATGCGTGAACTGCTGTACCCATGAAACGCCAGAAACCCATTGTTGATATCTTGTTTGCTATTGAAGCAGTGGACGCTGTATAATCATCAATGAATTTATTCCTAAATATCTTCCTCTTTTTTTCACCTTTTATTCCTATTTCATCCATTAATTTTTCAACATCCCAATCTTTCAGCTTATTTCCTAAATTCTCATCTAAATAAGGATTTAAGTCCTTATCAAACCATATTTTTATATCCCCATTGCTATCTTTTAACACCCCCCCTTCTTTACTTTTCAATGTTTTCACTGTTTTCCCATCTTTTACTTCTTCTTTTATTTCAAAATAATTTATTTCAAAGCTTCCTAATTTAGAGCTTATAACTCGTTTACTCTTCTCGTCCACTTCATAGTGGTAATAAGTGTTCTCTCTTTTTATCATCTTTCCTTTGTAAAGTTCAACTGACAGTCTGCTCGTTTGCATTTGTTTTGTCCAGTCATCATTTTCTTTGTCTCTTTGATCAGCGCCCCATTTTTCTTTTTCAGCATCACTTAATTTTCTTTGGAGGTATTCTTCTGTGTTGATTGTTGTTGTTCCATCAAGATTATAAATTGTGTCTGAGTCTATTGTTGTCTTCCAAGAATCAAAACCACTTGACCATTCTTGAGAGCTTGTGGTGTGCTCAAAAATTATTCCTGTTATTTTACCATCTTCTTTAACATAACTGAACTTGCTCTTTTTCATCGCTTCATAAACCTCTGCTGGCAATTTAACTGCGCGGTAACCTTCAGGCAGTCTGTCTATGTCCAATCCTTTTCTTTCTGTTATAAAATAAACTTTATTATCCGGACCGATCACTGCATTATACTTAACATTCTTTTTACCTTTTGTAGTTGTTTCTCCGCTTGTCCCTCCCCAAGGTTCTTCTGGTTCAGTAACTAATTTCAGCTTTGATTCAAGCTCTACAGGTAGATACTGACTTCCAGTGCCTTTTTTACCACCATCAGTTTTACCAGGCACTAAAACTATATCATTATCTTCAGGATTACTGCTTTCCGTAACCCCCTGACCACTTTGTGAACTACCACTACTAGTATCAGTATCTTCAGGCACTAAAACTATATCATTATCTTCAGGATTACTGCTTTCCGTAACCCCCTGACCACTTTGTGAACTACCACTACTAGTATCAGTATCTTCAGGCACTAAAACTAAATTATTATTATCTTCAGGATCGCCACTTCCCCATTCTCCAGCAACACTAACTATCCCGCATAAGAATATCATTATTACCAACAAGCTGATTATTTTCTTATTCATTGGCTGTTGATCCTCCTTTTTTCTGAGAGATTTTCATTATTTCTTCTCTGATTTCCTCTGTTTTTTGTGTGTTTAAATTGTTCAAGAGTAATTTGCTTTTTTGGACAAATTCTTTGATTAAGTCTTCGTTCTCTAAAACTTTTTCCTTCAAATAGTATTGTGTATCTATCCTGTCTTTTTTAAGTTTTTGAATGAATTCTATCTCTGAACTTTCAAAACCAAATAATCCCATCAAAGCGATTGTGCAATCATGAATCTCACTTTTTATCCCTGCTTTCATTAGTAAAGCATAAACTGCATTATAGCAAGCGTAATATGCTGTAATGACTTTCCATTTGCCTGTTGTTGTAAAAACGTTTTCTAGTGTTTCATCAGCTTCATTCATGTATGCTTCACTTAAATGTTGTTTTGGTTCTATTAATTCTATGCCTTTTTTTTGTTGTAAACACCAGTTTATCTTTTCTTTGTTCATTTTTTTGCTCTTAATAATATATCAACTATTTTGGAAACATCCCCAAATAATACATGATTTTTCATTATTTCTATTGCTAGAGGATTTTTTGACTTTAGTTTTTGTAAAAATCCTGAGTAAGAGATATAGTGTTCATTGACTTCGATGATTTGTTTTTGTTTTATCTTTTTGATCTTCTCTTTGTTATTTTTGCCTAGAATAACTATATCAAGGTCTGAATCTTTTTTGTTTTTGCCAGAAGCATACGACCCAAAAACGATTAAGCTCTCGCAATGATTTAATATTTCGTTGATGATTATTGCTGCGTCTTCTGCTTCTAATTGAAATCGCATTGCTTTCTGGTTTTCTATGATGTTTAATAGTATTCTTGACTTTTGGCTTTTCAAGTCAAAATAAAATAATTTGTTTTTACCTATTTTTTCATAATTCACCAAATTAAGTAAGACCAGCTTATTCATTAATCTTGAAATTGTTTGCTGGGGGATTTTTGTTTTTTTGGATAGTTGACTGGCTGAAAGTTTTGCTGAGTAATAGCTTGAGAAAGGAACTAAAACATCTACCCATTTTTGAGTGAATTCACTCATTTTTGAGTAATTTCTATTATTCAAATAGTTCATAATCCTCTCCTCCTGTTTCATTACCTGATTCTTCTGGCCTGAAGTCTTTCACCCATTCATCCATTTCCCTGCACCATTCATTTGACGTCATTCCCATCTCGTTTTTTCTGTCTGTCATGGCTTTTATGCTTGCCATTGCCTCGCCAACCTCTGAAGCGACTCTCGCTATTGAGCATGCTGTATGGACTGCAGCAGGATCTGTGTCACAGTAAAGCTCGCAACCCACCCCAAGAGCTGTTGTTGCTATTGATATTGGGTTTGCTATCATATCTCCTAACATTTGGCTGATTGATTCAAAAAAGCTTGTGAATGGTATCAGATCAAATAATGGCCCACCCCAGACATAAGTGCATTTGAGGTAATGGTCCATGTTCTTGCAATAGCTCATTGTTTCTCCTGTTTCTTTGTAATCCTTGTATAAGCATGTTGCGTACTTGCAGTTTATTTGCGCTATCTTGTTCAGATTCCTTAAGATTCCTGGAATGCATAAGCATGCAAAGCTCTGATAGATGTTGTCTTTCATGTTTGTTGCCCAGAATTTCATTGTATTATCACTTTCAGAAGTTTTTATTGTTCCTTGTGAATACCTTACAGCAGCCCCTAACTCAGTATCCTTAAGGCCTTTTTCAATGTCCATGCACCATGGCGCTGCCCCACCAGTCCATCTTCCTATATTCCATTTCTCTTTTCCTCCGCTTGCTTGACAGTTTATTATAGCGCAAAAAGAATCTACTACATTAAAAACGTCAGTCACCCATGTTTCATCAACTTTCTCAACAGAATGGCATATAGGTTCTCTAACTAATTTTATACTTCTTAAGAATGGAAGTGTGTCTTGCAGTCCGCCTAATGTTGCGACCAGGCCCATTCCTGCGGCTATGGCTCCTGTGATTATATTCTTCCACTGACACACATCTTCAGCACCTTTCATGAAATCCTCAAGCTCTTTTATTATCCCTCCATGCAGGCTTCTTGCATCATCTATCGCCCTGTTGATCTCTTTATCTCTTTTCTCATAAATCTCTCCTAATGGCTGGTCATAGAATTCTAATTTTATATTGACTAATTCTTCTTCTGGGGCTGAGTGTATTATTTTTTTCCTCTCCTCTTTTGAATAGATTGAAAGAGGGCATCTGAACGTCAGATTGTCAAGATAATAGTCTCTTGCAGGAAGGTCTATCATCAAGTATGGCTCTCTGCTTCCCGGAGCTGTATTGATTGTCCTGATATTATCAATAAAGCCAGAGACATTCCCCATGCATTCATATATTGATGTCGGTCCCACTATATTCACTGTTTCAAGATTTGAATGGCTTGTCCTTAAGTTTACTTTACACACAACGTGCTGAGGAATCTGTGATGTTGTTTTCCTGTCAATTGGGTGGGGGCTGCATTCTACGCTGCTTCTCCAGTAATTAGGTGTGCTTTCCCCTTCTATTTCATAGATATCTATTGTTTTTTCTGTTGTTGAAGAGTCTCCAAAAGCATCTGTAAAAGTAAAATTTATTGTTACCTCTGCTGGTCCGCTTATCCCAACGACTTCTTCAAAAGTGCAGATTTGGCTGTCTGTTATATTATCATAGACGCATTCCTCTGGCGCTTTTGAGCTTTCTCCTTCAATCTCGCTGAAATCAGCTTCTGCTGACTCAAAGTTCATTGCTCTGACTTTAAACTGTACTGTATCTCCTCTAACTGCTTCACCACCCACGCCCTCTGGCCCTGGAATGACGTTATACTCTATCACAGTCGGCTTGATCGGGCCTTGTTGTTGATAAGTGGCTTCAATCCTCTCCTCATCAGTTATTTTATTCCCTAGATCATCTTGCGTGCTTCTCAGCAAGACTATGTTATGGACTCCTGGCTCAACATCTTGTCCGAGATCTGGAGGTTGTATCCTCCATTTGCACTCCCATTTATCATTCATTATGTTTCTGCAAGAATCTGCCTGTACTTTGCTCCCCATTTTCAATTCGCTCAAGTCAAGAAATGCTTTTCTTTGTCTCATCCCAATTCCTGGATCGCCTGAATCATCCTTGTCAGAGAAAGTCAGGACCAAATAAGAATCATAAGTCAATAATGGCCTTCCTTCATCATCTGTTGCTGCTGAGCTTTCACTCAGCTCTGTCGGAGGGACCGTATCCAGTTTTATGTTATAATCAAAATTCTCTTGCGCTGAATTTCCTACCTTATCAGTCGCTTTCACCCTTATTGTTCCATTAGATCCCTGTGTTATTGTGAATTTGCTTCCTCCAGATGTCGTCCAATAGTAATTGTTGCCCTCTTTATTTGTGTAAGGGATATAATTGGTTTGTCCTGTCAATGGTATGCTCGCATTCACTGATTCTATTCCGCTCTCGTCTGTCACTGTTGCCCTTACTTTAACATCAACTGGTGAGTCAGTCTTAACATGAGTCAATACTAAACCATTATAATCAACTAATTGTATATCCTTGATTTCTGGAGGGCCTTCATCTCTTGTAAAGTCTTCGCATACTTCTTCGCTTTCTAAGCCTACATTGTCTATGGCTTGCGCGCAGACTCTTGCTATCGGTTCTGTTCCTGAATAGACATAATTCACCCCTTTTGTTTTTGTGCATTTCCCTTTAGTCAATTCCCTGTCAGAAAGTATTGGATTTCCATTTATTGTGAACTTGACTTCCTGGATTCCTGAACATTGTTCAGTATTGTCTGGGTGCATTCCATAATCTTCTACAAGATAAGCTAGATTTACAGGGCCGCGTGTTGCTTTTGGGGTTATTGTGAATTCCTTGATTACTGGCGACAAGCTATCCATAACAACGGTTTTTTGCTCAAAATCCTGCAACCTATTGTCATCATCGTAAAGGTCTACCTGAAATTTCAGATCATCTTCATAAATGTTCAAAGGAGTTGTGAAAGTGCATTTGAAATGATCTCCTTCTTCAACACAGGAATCAAAATTCAGCCAGTTCCCTCTTTCTCTGCAGGGTATTTGCTGATTGTCATTTATTAGGCATATCTTGACTTGGTCATTGCTTATCTGATCCTCCCAGTCGATTACTGCATTTGCTTCTATATTTAGATTGCCTGCGGGGTTTGCGTAACCATCAACCCCATTGTCTCCGCTGTATTTTGTGACTTCCAGATCTGCAGTTCCTTGAGCGAATGCTATTGGCATGAATACTGTTAGAAACACCATGAATATTGCAATGTTCTTTTTTCTTTCCATTTTTACTTTTTTATCTTAATATCGGCTTCATCATGTTTTCTCTCGCTCTTGTGTAGGATTTCAGTCTGCCGATCTGTTCAAGATCCTCTATTCTTCTTTGTTCTTCTGGTAATTTGTCAAGAGCAAATGAAAAATATGGCAGTATGATCTCTTTTGATTTGTATAATTGTTCTGGTGTAATCCTGAACTCTACCTCTGCAATGGTTGTTGATAATGGGTTTTCCTCATTGAAGACCATATCCTCTTCAGGCGCGTAAAAGCAGTGCGCATCTTCCACAGTTATGACTCCTATAAACTTTACTGGTGGTGTGCATCTCCTGTTTTTTGGGATAACTATCTCTTTTGTTGAGAATCCTGTGTACGTTAGTTTGTAATCTCCTGGATATAGTTTTATTGTAGTTGGCTGCCCCTTTGACAGATCTGCTATCACATTATACGGCCTGCTGAATAAGTTCTTTTTCTCTGAAAATACAACTAATAGGCTCTCATTCTCACTAACAGGATAGAATGATCCTGTGTCTGGCCGCCAGTTTCCTCCTTGTTTTGTCACTAAGTATTTTCTTCCTTTCACTTTTAGCTCTTTTTCTGGAAACATCTTGATCTGCAGCTTCAAACCAAGTCCGCTCATTGTTATTGGTAGGCTTACTGTCTTATAGCCCCTCTTTTTTATTGTTAAGATCCCGTTTATGCATCTTGGGAATTTTGTCCTGAACTCGCTGTTTTTTGTTTTTCCTATCATGCAAGTTTCATCTCCGCAGGAATATAACACTGTTGCTCCTTTGACTCTCTCGCCAGTGGCATAATCAGTCACGTCCAAGGTCACATTCCCGCTTGTTCTTTGGTTTGGATTGCAAAAAATACTGTCCTTTCCAACATCTATCACTGGCGGCAAGGTGGTGTTTGATGTGAATAATTCGTTATTTCTTATGTTAGCCTCTAGCATGAACTTGAAGCTGTAACCTTGTCCGTTTATTGCGTCTGGTGATGTGATTTCCACCATGACTGGCAAGCTCAGGTCATAGACAAAATTGTACTTCTGGATTGCAAACGAAAAAATCAGGAAACTGCCTGTATTGTCTGGCCCGCAAAGTTCCCCGTCACAGTTCAGGTCAAAATATGGCTTCCACCAGTTCAAATAATAAAACCTGACTTCAAGGCTTGGGTGTGGTTCCTCTAAAGGTATCAGGAATCCTCTGTTGTACATCAGCTCAAACAAGTCAGAATGTTTCACTTTTGCAGGTGCTGCTGCGTAATGGAAGTTTCTTGTCCCTGTTGCTTGTAATGCAGGAATATATGCTTGCAGCATCTGCTTTAGTTTTCTGCCAACCTCTGTCTTTGTCCAATAGATTCCTCCCCCTAAGTCAAATGTCATGTCTGCGATCGGAGGCAATGATTCTTTGTCTCTTGCTGAGAAAGCGTATATCAGGTCTTTTACAGCAGCGTCTATCAATGCTCTGTTTATCTCAAGGTTTGTCAATTCTGTTGCTACATCATAAATCTCTTTGAGGTTCAGGTCAACCCTTGCTGCAAAATCACTAAGATCATATTGTTCTTCTCCTTTTTTTGCGTTTATTTTCCAGTTCAAATTAAGGAGTATATCATTTTCTTTTATGCTCACTCTTGCTTCTGGATCTGATTCTGCTTTTATATCATATCCTTGTTTTTCTAATGGCCTGAAATTGTTCAGGCACTCATCGATGTTCTGTTCAATATATTCTTTCAGTTGGTCTTCTATGTTGGTTCCATCGCCTGAATGCAAGCCAGGCCTTTTTGATTCAAACTTGCATTTGCTTTGGCAATTGTTTGGGCTTGACATATGCCACCAATAAGGTATCACCAAACCATTTTTTCCTAACTGCACTGCTTCTGCTTCTGTTGGCTCAACAGGATTTATTGAGAAAGCTGAAGTGATATAACCTCCTTGGTCTCCTATCAGCTTAAGCCCATTTATCGCTGTTATCTTCAGGCAGCTTGTTATAAAAGAAGATACTGGATCAGCCTCTGCTGTTGGCAAGGATGGCTTGATTGACTCTCTCTCAAGAGGCTTTGCTTCTTTGAATTGTGTGAGATATATTGTCAGCGCTAGAGTTATCAGCACAACCAGACCTATTATTATGAACAGGGAAACCTGTCCTTTTCTTTGATCTTTCATTTTCATCCTGTTATTGTTATGGGAACTTTTGTGAGTTTTCCCATATCAGAAGCTATTATCGTAATCTTTTTAGCTTCTTTTATCTTTTCTTTTGGCGTGATTATCAGCTTGTCATTCTCAACTTTTATGTCTAAGCCATCATCTGTTGTTGACAAGTACACTAGCTCATCCCCTTCAGGATCATTGAACATTGATGATAAGTTAAGCTCTGTTTTTCCTGTAACTTTAAATTCTGTTGTCTTGCCAACCCATTCAGGCGCCTTGTTCTCTATTCTCTTGATATGATAATCTATGTCATCTATCTTCAGTTTTCCATTCTTCACTTCTACAAAGAGTTTTGCAGTGGTTCCTTCAAAGCCATTTAGCTTGCATGTCTCTTCACAAGCCTTTGAGAACCTGCCTTCTTTCATGCTTGCTTTGCTGCTGTCAAAAATTAGCAAGAGCTTTCCTTCTTGTTCTAGAAATACTTTTGCTGATTCTCCTGTAAACTCTCCAGAGATTGCAAAAGATAAAGGCGGCTGCTTAAGGATTACTGTTGTGACTGTTGTATTATCAAAGACCAGATTTACCTCCTGTGATATCTCATCCTCAAATGCAGTCAGACCAACAATCCCTGGATTCAAGGCTACAACTATGCTTAATGCTATGACTAATGCTCCTGCGATTATTATGTTCAAAGGAATCCTGTTCTCAGTCTGGCTTTCTTTGATCCTGCTGAACACTTTTGTCACTTGGTCATAAGCCAGTTCTTTCTGGAATTCATCAATATTGGTCTTATTGAGTTTAGAGTATAAATCTAGAAGCGTGTAATATTGTTTTCTTGCCAGATCAACCTGATTCTCATCAAGATGTTTCTGGGCCTTATAGTACGCTTGGATAAAATTTTTGACTATCTCTTGTTGTTCCATCACACCACCTTTTTTTAAATAAAATTCTCTTTTAGTATTTAAATGTTTCGGGGGTTATCGTCGAATCCAGAAAACGTGTTTTGTTTATTCCTTAGGCTTTTCTTTTTCAGCTGTTTTTTCTTCTGTCTTTTCTGCAGGCTTCTTTTCTGTTTCCTGCTTATTTTCTTCAGCAGGCATTTCCTCTGTTTTAGTTTCCTGAGGCTCTTCTGCCTTGTTCCCTGTCTTTTCAGGAGATTTTTTCTCTTCAGAAGTTTCTTTCTTCTCAGCTTCCTGAGATTTCTCTTCTGGCTTTGATTCCTCAAATAAAGGAGCCTTTCCTTCTTTTAGGACTTTGAAATTTATTTGCGCTGTCTTTTCATAAATTGTGTTTCCGCAGACTGTCTTTCTGACCTTGATGCCTTTTCCTTTCTTTTTCAGGCCAACCCCCTTGACAGCAAATATTTTTTTTCTTGAAGAGCCGTCAATGTCTGCTCTCATAGGAAATCCGCAATGGTCACTTCCTCCTGTAATCAAGAACTCATAACCTGCAAATCCAATGTCATCCCCTTTTATTGTCTCGCCTATTTTTTTGCCAATCAATTTTGAAGATTCTTCTTCTGTCAATTCTTTCTGCAGGCATTTCCCTGTTTTAGTGCCGATTACTATCTTGAATGATGTCATGATTTTAGCTTAAATTCAGCTCTGGTTTAAAAAGCTTTTGGTAGCAGTCTTTTGCGAGTCATTTTGCTCTTTTTAGAGATAGATTTTGGTTTAGAACTGCTATCATAATCCAATTCTAAGCTTAGTTCAAGCAAGTTTCCTTTAGTTGAATTCTTATGCGTCTTGAGTTGTTGTTAGAATCTGGTTTTGGGTTTGATTATTGTGCATTTTCTTTTGTTAAACTTTTGTTAAACTATTGTGCGCCTGTTTGGCGCAGTTCTATATTGTGGCAAATTTTCTCACTCCAATAATCTGTTGAATTTTTCTTATCCCTCTGTCTGCTGGCAAGATCTTTTTTCCAAATGATCCTGCAAATGACTCTGCCTGTTTCTCTGTCTTTCTTTCTATCTAAAACAATCAAACAACTCTGCGATTTTTCTTCCAGAAAAAACTTCAACAAATAATAAGTCGCGTCCAAGCAGGACGCCTCTTGTCTAACCTAAAAATTTTTCGCTAGTTACTGCTTACTTTGTTTCGCACGCCTAATTTTCAGCCTAAGAGTTTTATTATTACATCTCAAATTATTCCGCACACTTTGTTTAACTAAAAAATCCTTTGGCTCACTTGTCAAAAACAAATTTTGTCTCTTCAAACTATTTAGACTGCACCCATTTTTTTGTATTTGAATTATATTTGTAATATGTCGTCTCTTTCCACGCTCCATTGTTATTACAATCATAAATTTTAACAATCTTCTCCCATGGTTTAGTAAACTTATAAATTGATATCATCTTTTTTATTGTTTTACCATCAGGACAATACTCTGTAATTCTTTGACTTCCATCAGAATCCGTCTCTGTCACAATCTCCTTAACCTTCTTACCATTCTCATACTCTGTCACAATCTCCTTAACCTTATTACCATCTTTATCCTTCTCAACAGTTGTAGAACTCTTTAACTTACCATCAGAACCATACTTATATGAAGTCTCAGAAACCTTCTCAACAGTCTTACCATCATCTTTATACTCTGTCACAGTCTCCTTAACCTTATTACCATCTTTATCCTTCTCAACAGTT
>CAYPUD010000009.1:0-16162 GCA_964413955.1 uncultured Methanosarcinales archaeon | reverse complement strand
AAAATATAATCTTTCCATCACCCAAAACTATTTAAATGAGTTCTTGCTCCTTTTCTGGTGAACGGGTTGGTTTTAGAATGATGATTAAGATTCCTTTGAATGTTATGGTTGAGAAGATCTCTAAGAAGACTGGTTTGTCTGTTGAGGAGATTAACAAGAAAATTGAAGAAAAATGTAGTTCTCTTTCTGGCTTGATTTCTAAAGAGGGTGCTGCTAATATCTTGGCTAATGAGTTAGGTGTCAAGTTGTTTGAGTCTTCTGGTAAGATTAAGGATCTTTATCCTGGCATGCGTAATGCAGAGTTTCTTGGGAAGGTTATTGTTATTTATGATAAGAAGGATTTCACCAGGCAGGATGGGAGCACAGGTAGTGTTGCTTCTTTTTTGGTTGGTGATGAGACTGGTACCACGAGGATTGTTTGTTGGAATGCGCAGACAGCCATTCTTGATAATCTGAAGGTTGATGATGTTGTTCGTGTTCAGAATGCTTTTGTGAGGGAAAATAGGGGTTTTAAGGAAGTTCATTTGAATGACCGAAGTAAAGTTATAATAAATCCTGAGGGAGAGACTGTTGACGCTATTAAGAGGAGTTCTGTTGAGAGGAAGAAAATTAAGGATCTTGAGGAGGATGAGCGGGCTGAGATCTTGGCGACAGTTGTTCAGGTTTTTGATCCTCGTTTTTTTGAGGTTTGTCCTGAGTGCGGTTCTCGTTTAAAAGAGGATGGTGATTCTTTTTCTTGCACTAAGCATGGTGTTGTCAGCCCTGATTTTAATTTTGTTTTGAATGCTGTTCTTGATGATGGTTCTGACACTATTCGTGCTGTTTTTTTTAGGGAGCAGGCTGAACGGTTTCTTGGCAAGTCTTCTGATGAGATCAAGGCTTTCCGTTCTGTACCTGAGGCTTTTGATCCTATTAAGGTGGATTTGTTGGGTGAGCAATTTAAGATTAGCGGCAGGGTGAAGAGGAATGTTTTTTTTGACAGGCTTGAGTTTGTTGCTCAGAATGTTCAGAAGGCTGATGCTAAGGAAGAGTTAGAGTCGCTTGAAAAAAAAGAGGAGAATAAGGATATTTCAAATGCTGGCTAGGACTCATGCTGCTATTGGTTTTTTGACTGCGCTTTTTTTGTTTCCTTTCTTTCGCATCAAGTGGTTTTTGTTCTTTCCTGCAGTTGTTTTTGGCAGTATTTTGCCTGATATTGATCATGAGGGTTCTAAGGTGAATCAGTTGTTGCCTTTGACGAAATATTTTTCTAAGTTATTCAAACATAGGGGTTTTTTTCATAGCATCTTTCCTGTGTTGTTTTTTGTTTTTCTTGAGTTGTCCTTTAAGCTGGATGGAATTGGTATTGCTTTGGCTCTTGGTTACTTGTCGCATTTGTTGTCTGATGGCCTTACTCCTACAGGTGTTAATTTGTTGCATCCTGCTGCTAAATTGAGGATTGAAGGATTCATCCCAACAGGTGGTATTGTTGAAGCTGCTGTATTTGTTTTTGTGATTGTTGCTGATATTGTTAAGTTGTTTTTGTTGGTTTTGTAAGTTCTCATTTGTGTTAGGCAAACATACTTTTTGTGCAGCAGGAAGTCTCAAATTAGCTTTATTTTCAGATAAGTCAACTTACCTGTGTCTTTGCTGCCAAGTGTGGTCCTCTGGTGATTTTTGTTTAAGAACTGACTTCACTATCTAAAAAAACCGCCGATAACTCCGCTATTTTTCTTTCAGAAGAAAACAACCACAAATATCAGTTTGCGCGCAAGCAGCGCGCCTCTTGTTCAGCCAAAGAGTCTTTTACTGTTACTGCTCCAATTGTTTCGCGCTCCTCTTGTTTAACCTAAGAGTCTTATGCTTCTGCCCTCAACATCTCTCGCGCGGCATAGGAGCTAAATCCTTTAAGTTGACCTAGCCCTATTTTCATTACTTTTTTAAATAATTGTTTATTTTTGTTTTAGGAAAATGGCAGATGAGGATGATTTGAGGAGTATTCTTTCAAAGAAGTTTTCAAATTTCACTGAGAAAGGTTTGGATGCTTGCTTGAGTAAGGATGCGAGTATAAGAAAGGCTCTGAGGGAACGGACTGGTTCTGATTTGGTTGATTACGTTTCTGAAAGGATTAGAGAATATTCTTCTTTTGCATACTTTGATGATCCTGTGGCTGCGAAAGAATGTTATATTGATGCTAAGAAGGATGGGATCTTATCTGAGTCTGAATTAAAGAAGGCGATGATGATGTGTAAGGATGTTGCTTGTTTTAAGAATAAGATTAATAATTTGGAGTTGGAAAAGGATGGCGTATTTTATGGTGGGTATGGTGATGATGATCATTATGAGCAGATTGGGGGGATTCATGGGTCGCATGATGAAGAGGATGTTGATTTTGGTTCTTGGGGGAACATTATTAGGAGATATGAACAGGATTAGTGTTAATTGAGTTTTTTTGATTGGTTGTTTGATTATGTTTATCCTCTTTTTTTTGAGTTTGTTGTTTTGTTTTTCTTGTCACTGGACACTGGACATTCTTGCTTGTGAGGTATTTAAATGAGCGCTGTTTTATTGTTGTTTGTGCCGGCAAAAAGGACCTCCTCACTTTGAGGTGAGATGAAATAAGATGCGAAAAGCAAGAGGTGATAAAAATGGCTAAAAACATGCCTGAAAAAAAATTTCGTGCTGGGGCTGTCAGCGCGACTGTTTGGAAGAACATCCAAGAGAAGGATGGAACTGAGTTTGAGTTCTTTTCTGTGGCTCTTGAGAGGGGCTATAAGGATAAGACCGGCCAATGGAAGAGTACTGCTTCTTTGAGGGTTATGGACTTGCCCAAAGCTGCTTTGGTGCTTCAGGAAGCGTACAGATACATTGTGCTTAATGATCAGTCAAATGAGTCTTTGGCTGTTTAATTTTTTATTTTTTTTTATTTTTGAAAAGATTTTCATTTGTTGTGAGGATTTTTTCATTTATTGTTGGAAATGCTTATAAAATAAGTTTCCTTGTTTATCCAACGAGGTGAGCTTGGTGGAAAAGGACGAGGAAAAAAATGAGGTGAAAAAGATGGAACAAGAATGTATTGTTGAGGATGTTAAGAAGGTCAAGACTGTTGAGGATCTTCCTGGTGTTGGCCCTGCTACTGTTGAAAAATTGATGAAAGGGGGTTTTTCAGATCTCTTGTCTATATCTGTTGCGACTCCTGGTGAGTTGGTGGGTGTTGCTGAGATTTCAGAGACAACTGCTAAGAAGGTTATTGCGATTGCCAGAGCAAATCTTGAGATGGATTTTGCTAGCGGGGAGGAGATTATGGCTAAGAGAAATAATGTCATTAAGATTTCCACAGGTAGCGCGAATGTGGATGCTATTTTTGAAGGAGGTATTGAGACTGGCGCGATTACAGAGTGTTACGGTCAGTATGGTTCAGGCAAGTCTCAGATTGCGCATGTTTTGGCTGTTCGTTGTCAATTGCCTAGAGAGAAAGGTGGCGCTGATGGTGTGGCTGTTTTTATTGATACTGAGAATACTTTTAGGCCTGAGAGGATTGTTCAGCTTGCAGAGGGTGCTGGTTTGGATCCTGATGAAGCTTTGAAGAATATCAAGGTTGCGAGGGCTTTGAATTCAGATCATCAGATGCTTCTCGCTGAGAAGATTGAGGACTTGATCAAGAAACAGGGTGTGAATGTTAAGTTGATTATTGTTGATAGTTTGACTGCGCATTTTAGGGCAGAATTTATCGGCAGGGGAACTCTTGCTGACAGGCAGCAGAAGTTGAATAAGCATATGCATTCTTTGATGAAGCTCGCTGACAAATACAATATCGCTGTCTATGTTACTAATCAGGTGATGGCTAAGCCAGATATGTTTTTTGGTGATCCTACTGAGGCAATTGGAGGCCACATTGTTGCTCACAATTCCACGTATAGGGTTTATTTGAGGCGTGGCAAGAAAAACACGAGGGTCGCTAAGATGGTGGACAGTCCTAACTTGCCTGAGGCAGAAGCAGCATTCTCTGTGACTGAGAAGGGCTTGAAGGATGTGTGATTTTATTTTTTTTATTTTTTTGAACCAAAACATTATTAAATGAGTAAGTTTTTCTTAATGTAATCCGGTTGGAGCAGGGGATTTTATTTCTTTTATCGTCGATATAACTCTTTTATTACAATAATGTTTTTATACTTGGATGTTTTTTTGTGAATTCTTGAGATGGCTCAGGAAAAAATTTCACTCTCTTCTGTGTGCTTGAATCGCGTTCTAATTTTTTCTGTTTTGATTTTTCTTTTCATTACTTCCTTGATGTTTGTATCTTATGTTTTTGTGTTTGTTCATTTGTTAGTGTAAGCTCAAAAAAGGGCCTTTTTTCTAGATGGAGTTGTTTCCTTCTAGCTTGGGCTCTGTGGTTTGGAGGTGAAAAGAATGGAAAAAGAAGATTTGAGAAAGGCGCAGATTGCGAAGGTTGAGTCAGCGCTGTATAGGGGTGCCGAGGGTTATTTTAAGGAGAATGGGTTCACGCACATCCCTAGTGTGCCGCATATTGTTGACATCACTGGTGCGTGTGAGAATGTTGACACCCTTTACAGTATGGATTATCATGGCAATGAGGCTTTTTTGACTCAGACTGGCCAGACAGCTTTAGAAATTTTGTTGACTAATGGTGTTGAGAAGGTTTGTTGTATGATTCATTCTTTCAGGGCAGAGTCTGAGGTTGATAACAGGCATCTTACTGAGTTTCCTTTGATTGAGCTGGAGTTTACTTATGATGAAAAGAAGGATGGTTTTGTTCTTTTGCTTGATCATATTGAAGGCACGATTAAATCAATGGTGAAATCTGCTTTATCTGAGCAGGGTGTTTTGTCTGAGCTGGGTGTTGATATTGGCAGGCTGAAGAAGATTGTTGAGGAGCCTTTTGTCAGGATATCTTATGATGAGGCAGTAAAAATAGCTGGAAAAGAGTGGGGTGATGACCTTGATGCAGAGGCTGAGCATAAGGTTCTGCAGAAGTTTGGGCAAAAGCCTGTGTTTGTTATGAGGTATCCTGAGGAGATTAAGTTCTTTAACATGAAAAGAAACAGGAAGCAGCCAAGGATAGTGGATAGTGCTGATCTTCTTCTGCCTTTCAGTGGTGAGGCAGTTGGTTCAGCTGTTAGGGAGAGCAATTACAGGTTGTTAATCGAAAAGCTGAAAAAGTCGCAAATGTTTAAGATAATGTCTAAAAGAGGAAAGGATCTGAAGGACTTTTCTTTTTATCTTGATGCTGTTAAAGCGAATCCTGTGCCTCATGCTGGCGGTGGTATTGGTCTGCCAAGGGTTACGCAGTTTGTTCTTGGTGTTAAGGATATCAGGAAAGCGACTCCTTATCCTATGAACAGGGAGTTTTTTTCAAAGTGAAGCAAATGAATCTTTACAGGTTGTTGAGGCCGCTTTTTTTCAGGATAAGTCCTGAAGCAGCGCATGATTATTTTAAGTTGTTGACAAAATTTTTTCCTTTATTTTCTCATAGCAGATTTAATTCATAAAAAGCAGAATAACATAGATCTGCAAGACTATGGTGTTGGCGGAGTCAACCTATCTGTGCTTAAGTGGTGTGTCTGTTTCCTGCAGTGTGCTTGACTCCGTTGTATTTTCTTATGCGCCTAGAGGCTGTGTTTAGCTTACTGCTTTGGTTATATTGCATTTCCTTTTATTGAATTCTTGTGCGCCTGTTTGGCGCAGTTCTATATTGTGGCAGATTTTCTCACTTCAATGATCTGTTGAATTTTTCTTTTTTCTGCAGACAGATTATCTTTCCGATAAAACCCGCTATCAACTCTCGGCTTTTTATCTTCAAAAAAAACTTCAATGACTATCAGTTGCACGCAAGCAGCGCGCCTTTTGTTTAACTAAAGAGTCTTTTGCTGATTTTTATGACATTATTCGTAAACAGGACGCCTCTTGTTTAACTAAAGAGTTTTCTGCAGTTACTGCTCGCATTCGCACACCTCTTGTTCAGCCCAAGATGCTTTTACCTATACTATTAATTATAGCACAACATATACCCTAATCCTTTTAAGTCGGCTTGACTGAATCATGCAAATCTTTAAATATCTGTGATTGTTCTGCTGGGTTAAAGTTTATTTGTTAGGTGAATAAATGCAAAGGAAAGGAAATTTTAGAGGGGGTTTCAAGCCGCCTGTTGAGGTCGGTGAGGAACTAGATGTTGTCATCGAGGCTGTTGGCGAGAAAGGCGACGGCATTGCTAAGAAGAATGGGTTTGTTCTTTTTGTGCCCAACACTAAGGAAGGCGAGGCTGTCAGGGTTAAGGTGACTAAGGTTCTGCAGAAGGTCGGTTTTGCTGAAGTGGTTGGTCCTGCTGAGTCTCAGCCTGTTGTTGAGAAGAAGGTGGAAGAGCCTGTTGAATTGCCTGTTGAAGAGCCGCAGAATTTTGAGGATACTGAGGATTTTGGTGAGGAAGAGGCCAAGGAAGATGAGGCTGCTCCTGCTGAAGAAGTGTCTTCAGAGACTGATTCAGAGGGGTCTTCTGGTTCTTCTGGTGAGGCAGCTCCTGAAGAGAGTGAGTCTTCTGAGGGTGTAGAATCTTCTGAGGCTGTTGGGGGTGAGTCTTCTGATTCTGCTGAAGGAGAAGTTAAAGAAGATGCTGCTCATTCTGGTGAAGAATCTTTTGAGGTTGGGGAAGAGTCTTCTGATGCTGAGAAGAAAGAGGAGTGATCTTATCAAAAGTTTTATTAATTTTTTAGTTTCTTTTTTTCTTTATGAGGTTGTTTGTGGCGATTCCTGTTCCTGATGGTGTGATTGGCTTATTGCGTTCTATTCAGTCTCGTTTTCCTGATTTTGTTGATCGTAACAAGCATATTCATCTGACTTTGAAGTTTCTTGGGGAGGTCCAGCCTGATGTTGTTGATAAGGTCAAGGCTGCACTGGCAGGGGTTGAATTTGAGTCTTTTGAATTCAGTTTAGGGAAGTTTGGTTTTTTTCCTTCTGAGGATTTTATTCGTGTTGTTTGGGTTGGTGTTGAGCCAGAGAAGGATGTTGTTTCTTTGCAGCAGAAGATTGATGCTGCCTTGAAGCCTTTTTTTCAGGCTGATAAGATATTTAAGCCTCATTTGACTCTTGCAAGAGTTAAGAGGTTGGATGATAAGAAGAAGTTTCTTGAGTTCTTATATAGACTTAAGATTCCTGATGTTGTTGTCAGGGTTGAAGAGTTCAGGCTTATCCAGTCTGTTTTTGGCAGGGTGAATGAGTATAGGACTTTGCTTTCTGTGAAAGCGAGAGATTGTGTTTGAGAAATTTTAATAGATTGTGTTATAGCTTGTTTTTGGAGTGGTTATTTTTGTTATCTCTTCCATTGGTCTGCAGGGCATCTCTTCTGCATCAATAAGTTTCCATGTTGGGCCCGTTCTTGAGTCTCTTTCTTCTATCATTTTGTTTAGGTTGTATAGTTGATATGGTTTTTTGATGAATTCTCTTTTTATCGCTAAGGTTCTTGTGTTTACTAGTGTTGCGCAGACTCTTTTATTGTTTCTTAGTAGGTCTTGTATTTTGTTGATAATGCTTGTTTGGTCTACGTCCATCATTAGTGCTTTTTGCGCCATCTCTCTTGCATGCAATGCTTCTAAGTATCCTTTTGTTCCTTCTATACTTTTTCCGTATGTCGAGTCATAGATGACATACAGGCCTATCATTCCTGATAATAGGATTAGTACAATTATTATTGCGCCAGATGTTTTCTCTTTCATTCCTTTCTTTTCTGTGATTTTTTTTATTAAATGTTGTGTATTTATTTTACGTTTTTAGATTGTTTGATTTGGACAAGATTTGTTTTTCATATTAGCCTTAATCATCAAAACATTTATAAAAGGCTTGCTTGTTTTTGGTTTTATTACCGAAGTTTCAGGCTTGGCTAAAGGTCTGGAGCATTGCTGTGTGAGGTTATAAAAAGCACAGATTGGAGGTTTGAAAAATGGCTGAAGAATTGCTTGTACCGCAGGATACTTATTTGAAGTCTGGTATACATATTGGCACTAAGTTTAAGACTAAGTATATGAGTTCTTTTATTTACAAGACCCGACCCGATGGCCTTTCTGTCTTGAATCTGCAGAAGATTGATGAGCGTCTTAGGTTGGCGTCTGGTTTTCTTGCGCAATATGATCCTGAAAAGGTGTTGATTGTCTCTAGGAGGGAGAATGGTTGGAAGGCTGTTAAGGCTTTTTCTAAGTTTACTGGTTGTAAGGCTTTTGCTGGCAGGTATCCTCCTGGAATTCTTACCAACCCTAACCTCGACAAGTTTATTGAGGTTGACGTGATTCTTGTGACTGATCCTTGGCCTGATAGGAACGCGATTAGGGATGCTTTGAGGATTGGTGTTCCTGTTATTGCTTTATGCGACACTAATAACCAGAGCAACTCTATTGATTTTGTTTTGCCTTGCAATAATAAGGGCAAGAAGTCTCTGGGCTTGATCTTTTATATTTTGGCAAGGGAGTTCCTCAGGAAAAAAGGGGTCATTAAAGAGGATGAAGAGCCTCCTTTTAGTGTTGAGGAGTTCACTGAGGAATAAAGGGGGTTATCCCTTCTTTTTTTATTTCAAAGAAGAATGTTTTTTCTCCTGCAAGATTGTTGTGTTTTTTTATTGTTAATTTTCGGATTTTGTTGAATATCTCTATTTCGCAGATGCAGTCACTGGCTTCTTTTATGAGTGTTCCTGAGAATATGACTTCTTTTTCCATATCATATGAATGATATACTTGGGCAGTCAGGAGTATTGGAATTTTCTTTTCTCTGGAGATTTTTTTTAGTTTTTTCAGTTGTTTTTCGTATTTTTCTTTGTTGTCTTTGTTCATTTCTGCGCGAAGCAGTTTGTTTGATGAGTCAAAGGTTATCATTCCAATTTTTGATAGTTGCAGTTTGCTTAGCTCTGTTATTTTTTTGTCTTGTTCTTCAAAGCTTTTTGCGTTGAGGAATATGAACGACTTTAGTTTCTCATCAGGGATTATTTGTCTTAGCCTGTCTATTATTATTTCTCCTTCTGTATTGATTACAATCACTTTATCCCCTTTTTTTATGGTCTCTTTTGCGGCAGTCAATATGAGGTTTGTTTTTCCTGCTCCTGCAGGCCCATAGAATGTAGTTATGCCGTCCTTTGGGTAGCCTTTTATGATTTCATCAAGAGATTCTATGCCTGTCTTGATTGTTTCTTGCATTTTTTTATTGGTTTGTTCTTTTCTTTCTTATTTTTTTTGTTTTTCAGGGAGTTCGCTTTCAGAAAAAATTCTGGTGAAAGATATGCGATTTTTCTTTCAGAGGAAAACAACCGAAACTATCAGTCCGCGTCCAAGCAGGACGCCTTTCATTTAACTCAAGAGTCTTTTACTTCTACTTTTAACCTCTTTCGCGCAGCGCAGGCACCAGCATCTTTAAGTTGACTTGGCTCTTTATCCTAAAGCTTTATAAAACCAGTGTTTAAGGATATGTTTATGGGGAGAAACAGGAATTATTTTGTTGTTCCTTTGGTTTTGTTTGTTGTTTTGTTAGCTGTCAGGCTTTTTTTTGCTTTTCAGACTCCTTTTTTGGATGGGGCGTCTTATCAGCATTTGGTGAAGGCAGGGGAGATTGTCCACAAAGGGGTTTTTGCTAATCCTGTTTTTTATTATTTGTTGTCTGTTGTGTTGTTTTTTTCTAAGAATGTTTTTGTGGTTAAGGTTTTCTCAAATTTGTTTTTTGTTTTAGTGAATGTTATGGTTTATTTTATCGCTTTAAGGCTTTCTAAGAGCAGGCTTTTTTCTGCGATTTCTGCTTTGATTTCAGGATTGTTGCCTGTTTATTTTTCAAACACGTTTAATCTTGTAAGCCCTCTATCTTTGGGATTGTTTTTGTTTTTTTTCAATATTTTTGCTTATTTAAATTCTGAGAAGAAAGGTTGGGTGAATGTTTATATCATTAGTTTTATAGTATTTAGCTTCACGCATTGGTTGGTGATTTTGTATGTGCTGGGCTTGGCTGTTTATCATCTTATTACTCGGCTCGAAGGTATAAGGAAGAAAGGTGTTGAATTGGAGTTGTCTTTTTTTTCTGTTTTTTTTGGCTTGTGGGCTCAGGTTCTTGTTAGTAAGGGCTTATTGTTTTCTCTTGGGTTAAGGTTGTTTTCTTTTAATATTCCTGGTGTCTTATGGTCAAGTTATTTTCCTGCTTACTCGCTTCCTGAGGTTATGTCTCTTTTGGGGGTTGTTCCTTTCTTCACGGGCTTGTATGTTATCTATAAGTATTCTTTTGAGCGCAGGGGCAAAGGAATTTCTTTCATCACTTCTTTTATTTTGGTTGCTGCCGCTTTATTTTTCTTCAGGTTGTTGTTGGTGAATCTTGCTTTAATTGTTTTGGGCTTGTTGTTTTGTGTTTTTCTTGCTAGATGGTTTTCTGATTTTAAGGTTTTTGCCAGGAGAGCGAAGGTTGCGGGGTTTTTGAATGTTCTTGTGGTGTTTATTGTGTTGATTGCTCTTCTTGTGGTGCCTGTCTCTGTCTATTTTTCTTTTTCTAGGCTTAAGGATTCGTCTCAGTATGAGGATATTTTTGATGCTGTTGAATGGATTAAGGCCAACACGCCCGAAGATGCTGTGATTTTGGCTCTGCCCCAGGAGGGTTCTTTTGTCAGTTATTTCTCTGGGAGAGATGTTGTTATCACTGATGATTTTCTTAAGTTTCAGGATATTGATGAGCGTTTGGACGATGTTTATAGAATCTATAAGACTCGGTTTGAGACTGAGGCGATCGGTTTGCTTGATAAGTATGATGTTTCTTATATTTTATTTTCTGATGCTGCAAAGAAGAAATTTGGGATGGATTCACTGTCTTACGCTGTCGGAAAATGTTTGAATGTTGTGCATGAGGATGGTGGTTTGGTTTATTTTAAGGATCCTGGATGCAAGTTGAGGGTGATTCGATGAGAAAGAAAATTCTTCTGGCTGTGTTTGTTTTGTTTATGTTGGCTTCGCCTGTTTTTTTCAGGTTGTTGGGTGATAATTATTCTTTGCCTGGCAGAGAGGTCTATTCTTTTTTGCTTCATAAGAGCGCGTGGGGGATTCCTTTTGCGGGAAATATTATTTCTAATGTCCCTCTGTTTATATTGTTGTTTTTGCCTTTGGTTGTTGTGTTATTTTCCTTTTTGCTTCTGAATCTTATTTTGAATGAGCTTGGTATGAAGCATGATTTTCGCGTGGTTTTTTTGGTTGTTCTGTCGCTTTCTCCTTTAGCGCAGTCTTTGGCTTTTTTTGCAGGTGTCAACATGATTGTTTTTCCTGTTTTTCTTTTGGGTTTTTTGTTTCTGCTTAAGAAAAGGGTTGTTTTAGGTTCTGCTCTGCTTGTTTTCGCATCTTTTCTTTCTCCTGCTCAGGCTTTGGTGAGTGTTCTTGTTGTTTTTGTTGTTAAGAAATATTGGTTTGATGATCGGCGGCTGAATTTTGTTGCTGGCTTGATTGGAGGGATATTTTTGGTTTTTCATTCAGGCTTTTTGTTCAGTCTTCCAGATGTTTTTGCCAACATTGATTTTTCGGATTTTTTTAGTGAGTTTGGTTCTTTTTTTGGCTTTGGTATTTTTGAGATTTTTTTGGCGGGTTTTGGTTTTTTTAGCTTGTTGAGGTTCAGGAAGGACTATTCTCTGGTTATTTATTTATTTTCTGGAATTTTGATTCTTTCTTTTTTTATTGTTGGCTTGAGGATTTATTCTCTTCTGATAATTTCTTTCTTGAATGCGCTGATCATTTGTGAGATTTTCAAGAGGAAATGGCATGTTGCTGTGTTGAAGAATTTGGTTTTGTTGACGATTTTTTGTGGTTTGTTGTTTGCCAGTATGTCTCATGCGATAACCCTTTCAAAGGCAGAGCCTTCTTCTAAGTTTGTCAAGGGTCTCACAGTCCTTTCTGATAAGAAGCCAGGGGTTGTCTTGACTTTGCAGGAATATGGCGATTTTGTTGAGTTTTATTCTGGTAAGTTGCCGGTCGTTCGTGGAGAGTCTGTCTCTTCTGGCCTGTTCAGTGATTATCTTAATATGTTTTATTCTAGTGATTTTTCTGAGACGTTGAAACTGATGAAAAAGTATGGTGTCAGATATGTTATAATAACCCCTGAGATGAAGAACGGTAAGGTGTGGAAGAAGGATGGTGAAGGTTTGGTTTTTCTTGTAGAGTATGACAAACATTTTAAAAAGTTGATTGAGAATGAGGGTGTTGCTGTTTGGGAGGTGCAATATGAGGAGTAAATCAAGGTTTTTTGTTTTTGTCTTGCTTTCTGCTTTTATTTTTCTTTTAGGATTTGGTTTAGGTAATCATTTTGCGTTGCTAGACGGGGGGATTAATAAGATTCTTAAGGAGTCTGAGTTGAATGCTGAGAGTTTTTTGGTTGAGCAGCAGTTGAGTGAGACTCTTGGCTCTAATTGCGTGTTTTCTCAGGAGAGGTTGTCTGCTTTGTCTGAGCAGTTATGGGATTTAGGTAAGATGCTGGATAAGGAGTCTGCCAGGAAGGATTTGGGTGAGAAATGGTATGATCTCTTGAAAAGGAAGTTTCATTTGATGCAGATCAAGACTTATGTTCTTTATAAGAAGCTTGAGCAGAATTGCGGGAAGGATTTTGATGTGATCTTGTTTTATTTTAAGAGGGATAATCCTGATAGTAAGCAGCAGGGAGAGATCTTGGACAGGATTGTTGATGATTTTGGTGCAAAGGTCTTTGCTGTTGAGTTTGGTTATGCTCCTGAGTTGAGGTTTTTGGAGCAGTACTATGGTATTGATTCAGCCCCTGCTTTAGTGATTAATTTTGATAAGAAACTTGAGGGTTTGCAAAGCTATGATGTTATTAAGAAGATTTTGGAAAATAGTTGAAAATGTTAAGTTTGGTTGAAAATGGATTATAGGGTTAAGGTTATTTGGAAGAGTTTGTTGATTACTCTTTTGATTTTTGGTTTTGCTGTGCTTTTGAACCATTTTATGGATTTTTTGAGGATTGATGTGATTTCAGAGGTGATGGTGGAGCATGAGTTGGATAGAGATGCTTATTTGACGCAGCAGTCTTTTGTTGAGGTTTTTTCTGATTATGGTTGTAAGGCTTTGAAAGTGAGGTTTGATGTGTTGAAGCAGGAGATTAAGACTGTTGGCGCGGATTTAGGGACTTATAGTAGGTTTAGCGTGTTTAAGAAGAGGGATTTTGATTATCTTAAGCGGAAGTATTTTTTGTTGGAGTTTGAATTTTTGAATTTGGTCAATAAGTTGAATGATATGTGTGGGAGGCCTTATTTGCCTGTTATTTTCTTTTATAGTATTGACGATGAGATGAGTGAGAGGCAGGGTTTTATTTTAGAGGATGTAAGTAAGGGTTTTGATGAGCGTGTTGTTGTTTTGTCTATAGATAAGGATTATGCTGATGAGCCTATAGTCAAGTCTTTGATTTCTGTTTTTAATGTGTCTAAAGCTCCGACCATGATTGTGGGTGGTAAGAAGCTTGAGGGTTTGGTTTACTCAGCTGAACTTAATGCTACGATTAAGAAGGTTCTTAGCCCTGCTGACCCTTACGGTAAGGGGAAAGATCTTGATTTTACTGTTCGCGCCACTGGGGTCAATAAGTCTTTCTTGGTTGATTCTTTTCTTGACAGGCTAAAAGTAGTGGGGGATCATTTTGCGAGGGCCGATATCTTGTTTGCGCTTGGCAGATTGTTAAGGAATGATTCTATGATTTGCAGTGCTCTTAGAGAGTTTGATGAAGTGGATGTGAATTCAACTGATCATGAGAAAGCTGCGCTTGTTTTTGAGTCTGTTGCGAGTATTGATTGTGGGAGGAATAAGGCAGCTTTTTATGCGCTTGCTGCGAAGGAGTGGGAATCTGTTGGTAAGTTGTGGCGGGCGCGTATTGATCGTTTGCTTGCTGAGGGGGATAAGCCTAGGCTTAAATTTAATGTCTCAGTTGTTGAGCCAAGTTTGAAGCTGGGTAATTATTCTAGTGTGTTGGTTGGAAGTTCTGGTCTGGTTGTGGATAACAGATCAATGATAGTCAGTCAGGCTGACAGGGTTTCTCGTGATTGGCTTTCTGGTGTTATTCAGGATCCTTTTTCTAATGATATCTTGACTGTTTTTTCTGAGAGGTTTTCTTGGCCTGAAGATGAGCTTAACAAGGATATCGGTTGGCACGAGGGTGGCAGGATTAAGGATTTGTTAAGTGTTGGGGCTAAGCATGAGGTTGCTGTTGGAACTTTGGTTGCTGAAAAGGATGGGAGGTGGTTTGCGCCTGATGAGAATGGTGTTTTTAGATTTGAGGTTCCTTTGGATAAGGTTCTTTATCCTACCACGCGGTTTCTGAGGGATGATTTGGCTGTTATTATTGACACGCACGGTGTTAATATGTTGGTAGAGCAAGCTATAAGCAAGAATGCTTCTTTGGTTGTTGGTTGTTGCGATCATCCTGCGAAGGTTGCTGCTGCGGAGTATTTGAGCAGCAAAGGGATTGATGTTGTTTGTTTTACTGATAAGTATTTGTATCTTTTATTAGGTCATGATGCTCGTGTTGTTGGCAGCCCTCCTGTTGATCGTTATGGGGATAGGATTGTTCTTGGGATGCGTCCTTTGATGTTGTCTGTTGATGATAAGATTGTGGTTTCGAATAGTTCGAATGATATTTATGCGTTATGGTATTATCAGACGCCTGCTAATTACTTTTCTGCTTTGAGCAAGGTGATTCCTCTTAAGGTTTTTTATTATTCTTTGAAGAATTTTAGTGATCAAAAAAGTCTTATCAGGATTGCTAGATTGGAAAATGCTGATTTCATCGCTACCAGGGTCTATAATAAGTTTGATTATGATGCTGTTAAACGCTGGCTTGCTGAGGATGTAAAACATAAGGCAATTCTTTTTCATTCCAGCGCTTATCCTTTTGGTTTGAAGTTGTTTCAGGAATTCCCTGAACAGACGTCTTTTGATGATCCTAATCCTGTTTTAAGTTGAGAAGATGAGACTCAAGTTTTTTTTGGCAAGGCATTGGTTGTTCTTGTTGATTGTTTTTGTTAGCTTGGTTTTTCATCTTGTTTTCTTTTTTGATTGGCATCCTGTCTGGTGGGATTCTGGTGTTTATGTTGGGATGGGTAAATTTTTGTTCAGTTTTGGGAATGTTGGCTTGTGGGAGCATATCCGCCCTGTTTTCTGGCCTTTTGTTCTTGGCTTTTTTTGGTGGTTGTCTTTGCCTGTTGTTTTTTTGGGCAGGGTTGTTGAGTTGTTGATGTTTTTGTTTTCTCTTGGTTTTGTGTACTTTATTGGCAGGAAGGTTTATTCAAATGCTGCGGGCTTGGTTGCTGCTGCTTTTCTTGCTTCCAGCTCTATTTTGTTTTATCTGAGTTTTCATCTCTATACTGAGATTCCTGTCATGTTTTTTACGCTTCTCGCTTATTTTTTGTTTTTGAGGGAGAATTTCTTTTGGGCAGGGCTTTTTGCGGGAATAGCGTTCTTGACTAAGTTTCCTGCAGGGATGTTTTTGGTTATTCTGTTTTTTTTTCTTTTGCTGAAGAAGGGTTGGAGATATTCTTTTGGTTTTGTTGCAGGCTCTGCGCTTGTTCTGTTTCCTTTTTTTGTGAGTAATTTGGTCTTTTATGGGAATGTTTTTGGTGGTTTGTTTGCAGCTCAGGCAGCAATCAGGAAAGTTTTAGGCTGTAATGTCCTTAGGCATCACGAATGGTATTATTATTTCTTTTTGGTTTTCTTTTATGAGAATAAGTTTTTGTTGGCTTCTGTTTTGGGTTTTTTTAAGCGGGGCAAATCCTATTTGTTGATTTTGTTTTCTGCTTTGTTGCCTTTGCTGTATTTTATGCAGCTCTCTTGCAGGGATTATCGTTATCTTGTTGTTTTTCTTCCTTTTGTTGCTTTGTTGGCTGGAGCTGGTCTTGATTTTCTTTTGATAAGATTGCGTATGAGGAAGTTGAAGATTTTGTTGTTGGTTATCCTTATCATTGCGATCTCTTTTTTTGGTTATAAGAACGCCCTGAATTTTTATGGAAAGAATGAGCAGGTTTCTCCTGCCCTTGCGGAGCAGGATTTCTTTCACCATCTGAGCAATGTTTCTGTTTCAGGTGAGGTCTGGACATCCAATCCTGTTCTTTCTGTGTATTCTGATATTAAGCTTCATAAGATTTATTATCCTGTTTTTGATGAGGTTGTTTGTGGTGATTTTT
>CAYPUD010000008.1:0-16503 GCA_964413955.1 uncultured Methanosarcinales archaeon | reverse complement strand
TTTTTGAACAAACATAGAAAACAAATGCGGGGTAAATAACTCTTGAGTTGAACAAGAGCGTCATTAAAAGTTTTAGAGTGAGTGGAGAAAAACTCTTAAGTTAAACAAGAGGCGTGCGAGATAATGTGATTAGTAACTGCAGAAGCAGGGAATTCTTTAGCTGAACTTTAGGCGCGCGAAACAATGTTAGGTGCAATGATAAAAGACTCTTGGGTTAGAAATTAGGCGTCCTGCTTGGACGCGAACTTATTATTTATTGAAATTTTTTTTTGAAAGAAAAATCGCAGAGTTGAGATATAAAACATGAGAACAAATTAAAAAGAAAACTTGAAAATATTGCTGAGGTAGGGTTCCCACCTGGCTAAAGCCAGAAGAAGCCACTAAAGTGACATGTGCAGAAGGACAGAAAAAGAAGTAAAAAAAGAAAGAATAAAAATAATGCGGGAGGCAGGATTCGAACCTGCGAAGGCACTAAGCCACATGGTTTCTAACGCTCCAGAATCAGGCAAAACAAACCTGACCAGTCTTGAGCCATGCCCATTTGGCCACTCTGGAACTCCCGCAACTAAAACCAAAGAAAAAAATAACTAGTATTTAAAATTATAGAAAAAATCAAACAAATTCAACCAAGCCTGCTGAGCTTTTCCTCAATAGATGCCAACTCCTCCTCTAACAAATCCAGCTTGGATTTAGGAACATCAGCTTCAAGAGGTTGAACAAAAGGAACATTTTCATGCAAAAACTTTTTTCTAGGCGCTTCTTTTCCACTAACAGATGCCCTAGGCAATCTTGCCTTCAATTTGTCATTCAACCTGGAAATGGCTTTAAGAGTGGAAAGAAACTCATCCAACAATTCTTTCTTTTCTTTCTTAGATGCTAAAAACTCATCCAATCCCCTGAGGCAGCCAATCAAAACTCTTGAAGACTGCAACAAGACCTTTCTTTTTTCAAGAGGGTCAACAATATTGACATAAAAATCATCCATTTTAAATATCACTCAAAGACTTGTTTATATCATCGAGCTTACTTTCGACCTCTTTCACTTCATCACTCCATTTACTGATCACTGCCTCTTCCTTAGCTCTGATACTGTTGATCTTTTCCAACAATGCTCTGGCATGACCGATCTTCTCTGACATCAGACTCAGGATGTCTTTGATGTCCTCATAATCCTGAATCTTAACAAAAATCTTAGTCTTATCTTCCATTTTCATTCTCCTGTTTTCTCGATAATTTTATCGACAAAAATCAACTTCTTCTCGACACCTTCAATAAAGGACCTCCACCTGTCAAACAGCTTATCCTCCTCATCAAGCGTGTCATTTAAGCTCTTAAGCGTGACATCAGCATCATTCAACAAAGCCTTAATACTATTAACATCCAACTCAATCTGCTCATAATCGCTCAAGGAAACAAAAAAAGGGCCCTTATGCTCTTCTTTCACTTCGCCACCAAAAACAGGCTGCGCAACATCTTCATGCCTCGTAGAAGACCCTGTCATAACTTGTTGAGGAACGGGAGCAGGCTCAGCTACAACAGCCTCTTTTTCGTCTTTTTCTAAAGGAAGTTCAGGAATAGAAAGATTTGGGGCTGTTGGAGCAGGAGGCTCTTTAAAGCTACTTGGGCGAATAGGCTCTAAATCTCCAACAAGTTCTTTTGGAGGAATAGGTGGTGGTGGAGGAGGTAAAGAGTGGTCTTTCTTGACCTCTTTTTTTCTTGAAAAAATCCCCATTGTAAATCATTTATAAGATATAAAGCTTAAAAACTTTTGGAACTATCCCTGAATAGTCACAATTTCTGAGTCCCTTCAAACAAGAAGAACTAACAAAGCAACAAGGAAGCTAAAAGAAAACAACTGAAGGATGCGTTCGTCAGCAAAGATATTGGTCAGAGACAATATTTATTCAGATGGCAAAGTCAACTTAAATGAGTTGGTGCCTATGCCGCGCGAAAGATGTTGATGGCAGAAGCATAAGTCTCTTGGGCTGAAGATTAGGCGTCCTTGATGCTGTGATTAGTAACTGCAGAAGCGGGGAATTCTTTAGTTGAACTTTAGGCGCGCGAAACAATGCGAGATTCAGCAGTAAAAAACTCTTAAACTGAACTCTAGGCGTTCTGTTTGGACGCGACTGATATTGTTGCTGTTTTCTTCTGAAAGAGAAATCGCAGAGTTGAAAGCAGTTTTTAGAGGAAGCAAAAGTGTTCCCTGAAGATAAAAAATCGCGGAGTTGATGGTTGGTCTGTTTTTATTGGAAAAAAATAAAGTTAAACAAAAAAAATCAACAGAGGACTACGCTTGCGGCATAGGCACACTAAAGTTGACTTTGCCTATTCAGAGAAAAATATATAAAAAGAACACCGATAAAACAGATTATGGAAAGAAAAATAGAAGCAAGGGCAATAATAGAGATGTTGGGGGCTCCGAAAGAGCATATAGAAAAGACACTCAAGGCGTATGTTGAGGGCCTAAGAAAAGAAGGCAAGAAGATAACAGCAGAAGAGTATGCAGAAGCAGAACCAAGCGGAAAATTCTTCTCAACATTCGCAGAGATAGAAATAGAATTCAACGATGTTGAGGAAGTGCTATCTTTCTGTTTTGACAACATGCCAAGCTCAATAGAGATAATGAACCCAGAAAAGCTGACTTTTGAGTCAAACCTGCTGACAGGATTCCTGAACGACCTGCTGGCAAAAATACACCAAGTCGATTCAGTCCTGAAAGAATCCTCAGCAAAACAACAACTGCTGGACAGAAACGCGCTGAATATACTGCATAACTTCATCCATCATCTGGTGAAAGAAGGAGCAAAAACAGCAGAAGAAATAAGCCAAGAAGTCGGGATTGGCGCAAAAGAGATAAAATCTTTCTTGAACGTAATGATAAAAAAGGGGCTGATAAAAGAAGATGGCGGAAAATATACTCTTGCATCTAAAGCATAAGATTGAGTCCTTACTCTTTTCAGCAGCAAGAAAACTTAGCGTGAACGAAATAAAAAAGCTAACAAGATCCAGTGAGGAAGACATACTGAAATGCCTTCATGATTACAAGAGAGAACTTGAAGAGAAAGGAAGCTCATTAGTTCTTGAGAAAGATGGAGAATACTGGCAGCTTACAGTGAAAGAACAATACATTCCAGTAATAAAGAAAGTCGTCACACAAACAGAGATGCCAAAGACAACAGTTGAAACATTGGCGGTAGTGGCTTACAACGCACCAGTGTTGCAGAGCAGGATAATAAAGATAAGGACAAACAAGGCGTACAAACACCTTGACTGGCTGGAAAAAGAAGGCTTCATATCAAGAGAAAAAAAAGGCAGGACAAAACTCATAAGATTAACACCCAAGTTCTACGATTACTTCAATCTCGACCCAAGACAAGTGAAACAAAAATTCAAAGAAATAGCAGAGGCAAAAGGAAAGGAGATAGAACTTCCCGAGGGTGTTGAGGAATACGCTGATAAATTAGGCGAACTTACAGTATATGAAAGAGACATAAAAACCAAGACAGCTCAGACAACCCATACAACTCAAGCAGCCCCTGCAGAACATACAGGACAGACAACAAGACAGGCAGAGACAAAGAAAACCTCTGACACAAATCAAGAAATAAAAGAAAACAAACCAACAACAGAGCCTAAAGAAAAAATCCCAGAAAAAGGACTTGAGCTGACTCCAGAGCAAGAAAAGAAAGCAGATGAGAAAGTCAGAGAGATGCTTGGCCTGAAAGATGATGGAACAGAAAATATCAGCAAGCCAACAGAAGAAAAAGAAACAGAAAACAAGAATCAAACAACAGAAGAAAACCAAAAAAACAGAACAACCAAAGGACAAAACCACACTATAGAAAAGAAAGAAAAGACAGAGACTGAACAGAAAAAAGAAGAAATAAAAGAAACAGACAAAACAGAGGCGGAAGAAACAATCCGCAAAAAAACACCTGAAAAAAACAACGCTGAAGGAAAATAAAAAATGAACAAGATACTGAAACTCAGATGCCCCAGATGCAAGAACACAATGAAATATCAGGCAACAAGCGGGCCGCTCGCAGGAAAAAGAAAGACCTGCGTGTATTGCGGAAAGAGCTTTAAAGTGCTGGGCAATGTCATCAGATGATCACAGACCACCAACAACAAAGCAACTCAAGTTTTGTTGGTTGTCGTTATGAAATACTTTTTGGATAACACAACAAGCAAGCCAATCAAAAGGTTTATAAATCGTCGCCCTTTCTTTTCCAACAGAGAAAACCATATTTCTCGAGTAAAAAATGGAAGCTGCAGACAAACAAAACGAAGAACAAAGGATCCTGAGAAAAGTCATAGATCAAGAGATGAAGCAGAGCTATCTAGCATACTCAATGAGCGTAATAGTTGGCAGAGCACTGCCTGATGTGAGGGACGGCCTGAAACCAGTCCACAGAAGAATACTCTACGCAATGAATGACATGGGAATGCTGCACAACAAGCCATTCAAGAAATCAGCAAGAATTGTAGGAGAAGTGCTAGGAAAATACCATCCTCACGGCGATGCAGCAGTATATGACTCTCTTGTAAGGATGGCGCAGAGTTTCTCATTAAGATACCCATTAATAGATGGCCAAGGAAATTTCGGAAGCATAGATGGCGACTCCGCAGCAGCGCAGAGGTATACAGAAGCCCGCCTAAAGAAGATGGCAGAAGAACTGCTAGCTGACATTGATAAAGACACAATAGACTTTATCCCAAACTATGACAATTCGCTGAAAGAGCCATCAGTGCTGCCCTCAAAAGCGCCAAATCTTCTAATTAATGGAAGTTCAGGAATTGCTGTCGGGATGGCAACAAACATACCGCCGCACAACTTAAAAGAAGTATGCAAAGGAGCGATTGAGCTTATCAACAATCCAGACATTACATTCAAACAACTTGCTGACACAATTAAAGGCCCCGACTTTCCAACAGGGGGAGTCATACTAGGAAGGAAAGGCATAAAAGAGGCTTATGAGACAGGCAAAGGAAAGATAAAAGTCAGAGCAAAGACAAGCATAGAAGAAGCCAAATCAAAGCAAAGAATAGTGGTGGAAGAAATACCATATATGGTAAACAAAGCCCACCTCATAGAACAGATAGCAAATCTAGTGAATGAAAAAAAGATCCAGGGAATCTCAGACATAAGAGACGAAAGCGACCAAAAACATCCAGTGCGCATAGTGATAGAACTGAAGAAGGGAGTAAACTCAGATGTTGTGCTGAACCAACTATACGCACACACAAGAATGCAAGAAACTTTCGGAGTGATAATGCTCGCGCTAGTGAACAACGAGCCAAAAATACTGAACATCAAAGAACTATTACAGGAATTTCTAAACCACAGGAAAACAGTCGTGATAAGACGGACAAAGTTTGAATTGAAGCAAGCAGAAGCAAGAGCTCACATCCTTGAAGGAATAATCACAGCGTTAGACCACATAGATGATATAGTGGACTTCCTAAAAAAGAGCAAAAACGCAGCAGAAGCAAAAACAGGGCTGATGACAGACTACAAATTCTCAGAAAAACAAGCACAATCAATACTAGATATGAAATTGCAAAAACTAACAAGCCTTGAACAAGAAAAACTAAGGAATGAACATAAGAACCTTCTGGAACTGATAGAAAAACTCAGAAAAATACTAAGCGACGAAAAAGAAATATGGGGAATAATAAAAGAAGAGCTGACAGCGCTTGCAGAAGAATATGGAGATGAGAGAAGAACACAAATCACAGACGTTGAAGCAGAAAAGATCAGCGAAGAGGAACTGATCAAAGAAGAAGAGAATGTAGTCACAATGACTCACGCAGGATATGTGAAAAGACTGCCAAGAGACACATACAAGTCGCAGAAAAGAGGAGGAAAAGGAATAATAGCGACAGAGACAAGAGAAGAAGACTTTGTTGAAAAATTATTCACTGCAAGCACACATGATTACATACTATTCTTTACAAACAAAGGGAAAGTCCACTGGCTGAAAGTCTATCAGATCCCTGAAACAGGAAGGTATGCGCGAGGAACAAGCATAGTGAATCTCATAGAATTAGGAAAAGACGAACGCATCACAGCGCTCGTTCCAGTATCAAAATTCGACGAAGACAAATATCTCTTTATGGCCACAAGAAAAGGCACAGTAAAAAAAACACAACTTTCGAACTTCTCATCGCCAAGGAGGGGAGGAATAGTCGCTTTAGGACTGAATGAAGGAGATTCACTGATAAACGTCCTGCTGACAACAGGAAAAGACCAGATAATACTTGCCACAAAGAAAGGAATGGCAGCAAGATTCAGCGAGGACAACGTAAGGCCGATGGGAAGAACAGCATTTGGAGTCATAGGAATCAAGCTGAAAGGGGAAGATGAGGTGGTCGGAGCAGTTGTGGCAGATGAGACAAAGACAATCCTGACAGTAACAGAAAAGGGATATGGCAAAAGAACACCAATCAAAGACTACAGGCTGATCGCAAGAGGTGGGGTTGGAGTGATAAACATCAAGATAACAGAAAAGAACGGAAATGTGGTGGGGATAGCAGAAGTGAGTGATGAAGATGACATAATGTTCATAACCCAAGCAGGAGTCTTGCTGAGATCAAAAGCAAAAGAAATAAGTGTCATAGGGAGAAATACACAAGGAGTCAGAGTGATGAGGCTGCATGAGAACGACAAACTGGTCAGCCTTGCAAAAATAGCAGAATAAAACAGAAACTGAAACTAAAGAAAAAGGAGCACAAAATAAAGCGGAACAAAAAATGCAAAGCTTAATTCTTACGAACAAAGGTTTAGAAGAGGAAAGCAAAAGAGAATTGAAACGCCTGATAAACACTAACGCAAATGAAAATGAAGAGCATCTAATCATTGATGTGAACAACAGAGAAGAACTCTACAAGCTCGCGTACCTAGGAAGAAGCTATACAAGAGTCCTGGAAATAATAGAAGAAACTGATAACCCACTTAAAGGAAGCTATAAAGTGAACTTCGACAAGACAAAGACGATCAGCATAGAAGTAAGAAGAACAGGAAATCACAAGTTCAATTCAGGAGAACTCTACAATCTTGCAGCAAGAAAAATAAGAGAACAAGGATACACAATCCAGAAACACCCAGACATCACCCTATTCCTCTATGTGAAAGACAAAAAATCATACTTCTGCATAGACTACAGCGGGTTTGATTTAGGAAAAAGGGAATACAGGGTCTTCACATCAAGAGATGCAATAAAAGGAAACATCGCAGCAGGAATTCTGCTGGGATCAGGCCTTGTTCCAGAGAATCCAGAAAAAATATTATTAGACCCTTTCTGCAGAGACGGAACAATCGCGATAGAGGCAGCATTGATAGCCAAAAACCAAAGCCCGCACTATCACGACAAAGAAAAATTCTCTTTCCTTAAGATATTTGACGAGAACAAAAGCATCCTTGAAAAGATGGACACTTTCAATAAGGCTAAACAAAAGACAATAATAGCATCAGACACAAATTTCGCGAACATATCTGCAGCAAAGAAAAACGCCACAATAGCAGATGCAGTCAAGAGCATAAGATTCCTCCATTGCGCGATAGACAATATAGACCTGAAATTTGAAAAAGAGATAGACCTGATTGTGACAGTGCCCCTGCAGCCAGGAAGAACAATCCCTGAAAAAGCTGTCAGGAAAACAGCAGAACAGTTCTTCAACAGGGCAAAAGAAGTCTTATCTTTAGGAGGTAAAATAGTGCTCGCGCTGAAAAGAGGACAAGAAATCTATGAAGAAGCGGCAAAAAAACAAGGGTTTGAAGTGAGATCAAAGAAAGAAATCATGCAAGGAGAAGAAAAAATCAGAATCTTCGCCTATACTTCTTATTAGCATTACCTGCAGAGCCAGTCTTCACACGCCAATGCATACTCTCCTTCTTAGAATAGACTTTTCTTGAGTAGATTTTCAATTGATTCTGATGCAGATAAGCTTCTCTTTCTTTGTTAGACGCCTTAAGCTTAAGCAACTTAAGATATGCTTTATCAGGGTCATTTCCGTTTAAAGGGATGCCAAAAATCTCATCAACTTTGGGAGTTTTTAATTTTTTAGATTTTTTTTTCTCATAAATTATATTTTCAATCGCTTTTTGTTTGACAGCTTCTTTGGTTGCTTTCTTTATTTTATATTCTATTTCTTTAAATAACGCTTTAGCCTCATCTAAGGGAATATAAAATAAAAGCTCACCATCATCATAGACAGGAATAGTTTCTGCTCTATAAGAAGGCGCTTCATTTTGTTCACCAAATCTTTTATTTTCTTTAGTCTTGGTGAGTCCTTTAGCAGTGCTAGCGATGCCTTTAATATCGAAATCACAATATCTTTCAAAATTTCCTCTCTTACTTTTTTTCTTTTTAGAACCATCAAGAATCGAATAAATCTTCTCTTTTAGGTTGTCATCATTTATATCTTCTAAAGACGGTTTTTCGTAAATTTCATTATAACCTTCTTCAGCAACAAGTTTCTCCAGCGCATCTAAAGTTTTGGCGTTTTCTTCCTTTGCTAAACTAAAACTTTTGGCGAGGGCATGCAAAGGTGAATGAAAATGATCGTAATCAATATTTCTTGTGATATTTGAGTATTTTTTCAGAAACTTGTTTAATTTCCTTTCACGAACAAGCTTTTTATCAAGCACATCACATAAAAATTCTTCAACAAAATTGTCAATTGATCCATATAAGAAATCTTTAACTTTTGAGTTCTCAATATTTTCAGTCAACCCAATTGCAGTATCAATCAGGTTCAGAGAACTGTCAATAGTCTTATCACCTTTTTGAGCCTCTTCAAGCAAATAGCAGATGCCTAAAATATAATCACAATCCAAAGTAAAATGTGCAGCAACACGTCCTTGCTCTTTGTGATCAGGAATAATATCAAATTCAAGCGTTTCATCCATTTTTCTCCACCCACTCAACTACAGGAAACAACCACCATTTATAAATCTTTCGTTTTTGTGACTATGTTGGAGTGGTGAATTAGGAAGCTTTAAATACTTGATCGCTTAACTTGAGTAGGGTTGGGTGGGAACTTTGCAAGGCCTGACTTGCACAGCAAGAAAAGGTCAGGAAAGTCTGCCCACCATAAAAGGCAACTCTCAGAGATCCAGCAATGGATGGCAACGTCACAGAAACGAGACCACCTACAGGCAGGATGAAAGCTGAGAACGCCCTCGCGAGAGGGCTGAGATAACCAGCAGACGATCCTGTAGGAATGGATGAAACGGACAGCCCTTGCCGGTGCAAGTCCAGAACGGGCGCTAAGTAGAATGCAAAGACAGCCACTCCAAAAATGTGCTTCAAGCCATTAAAACAGGCAAAAGCGCAAGGAGGCTGACAGAAGGCAGCTTAATCCCACCCAACCAAACTTTTTTAAATCAAAACAGATTTCAAGAAAAGACGATGGCAAAAGACAAAGTAAACATGCCAATGAGCACAGCAGGCCTGACAAGATATTTTGAAGACTACAAAAGCAAGATAGAATTCAAGCCAGGATATGTTGTTCTTTTCAGCATATTAGTCATAATCATAATAGCGCTGCTGCACTTCTTACTAAGCGCAAAACTAGGAGTGTAAAATGAGACTAAACCCAAGGGACATACAGAAAGCCATGCAAAGATTCGGCATACAACAACAAGACATACCTGCAAAAAGAGTGATAATAGAGCAGGAAGACAAGAATCTAGTAATCAACGATCCAAAAGTCGCAAAAGTGAACATGATGGGAGAAGAAGTCTTTCAAGTATCAGGAGAGATTACAGAAGAAGAAAAAGACACAAAACCAGAAATAGATGAAGAAGACATAAAAACAGTAATGGAGCAGGCAAAAGCAACAAAAGAAGAAGCCAAAACAGCAATAGAAGAAGCAGGAGGAGATCTCGCAAAGGCAATATTAAAATTGACAGGACAATAAAAATCGATAAGACTAACAAGAATGGTCACGCAAGACAAAGATATCAAAAACATAAAAAGAAAAAACAGGAAAACCATCCGAATCCTAATCAAACCAACTTATAGTTCATCCAAGAGTGAAGGTCAAAACAAATGAGCCCAGAAGAAAGGTTTTTTGAAGCAGTCGAAGAGATAAAAAGAGCAGACCATTCAATCTCACTAAGCCTGAAATACACACGAACCGTCGATGTAATAAAATCAATAATAGAGCGGCTCAAAGACGCAATAGGATTCGCATTCGAAGCGTTGCTTGAAAAAGCAAAAGAAGATGGCAAAATAAAAGAAATTCCCAAACTGCCAAGACAAAAGACAGAATTACTGCAAGAGCTATATCCAAACGACGACTTTCTGCAAGCATACATTGAATTCTATTTCACACTAAGAAAAATCCTAAAATCAGACTTCACCCGCTCAAGAGAATACAGAAGACATGTAACGATGACGGTAAAACTTGAAGAAGGAAAGGAGATAGAGATAACAATAGATATTATAACAGACTATTACAACAGAGTGAAAGAACTGCTGGACCATGTTTCAAAAATAATCAAAAATGATACAGAGTAGCTTCCTATCAATTATAGGTCCGAATGGCTCAGGAAAAACAACATTCGTGTCAAATCTAGGCCTGGCGATATCAAGACTTGGCTATGACGTGCTGATAGTGGATAATAATCCAACCCCTGTTTTAGCTTTTCATTTCAATATGCCTTTTCCTGAAAGAACCATAAGCAAAGTAGCTGAAGGAAAAATACAACTAAGAGACGCAATATACAAACACCCCAGCGGAATGAAGTTACTCTTAAGCAACATCCTAGAACCACATAAGCGAATAGACTACAAAAAACTAGATGGGTTAGCACAGATAATACTTATAGATGGTCAGAAATTCAGGAACAATATAACGATAGTAAATCCAAATATGCCAAGCGTGATGCAAGCAATCAAGGACACAATTGACAATGACACAATAGGAATAGTCATAAACAAGATAAACTCAAACAATATGACTGATGAAAGCGTGGCGGCCTTGACAAACAGAGAAACACTAATGAGAATAGACTTTGAGAAGCATCAGAAAGATGCGCTAAAACAAGGAATACCTCTGTTTGAAATGGATCCAGAAAGCCAATTCAGCATAAGCCTTTTACAATTAGCGTCAAAATTGTTAGGAAAAGAATATGAAATACTGGTAGAAAGCTATTAAAAAAAACAAAAATAGAATATTCAAAAAAAAGAGACGAGACAAGCACAAAGCTAAAATCAAAGCAAAAAACCAAGACAAAAAAAGAACATATGAAAAATGAATGAAAATACACACGCCACGCACCCGTTAAGCAGCACATTATTCTGGGTTTTCTTAGCAATAACTATAATCGCAAACTTCATAATCAGCACAATACTTGTGCCAATAATGCTCGTGATGACAAAACTTTCCTTATATTTCAGCATAACATTCATAGGGTTCAGCTTCGGATACATTTTGCACTCAATACTAATCAGCATTGAAGAATTAGATAAAGGACATCACATAATCGCAGGCATACTAATCCCATCATTAGCACTGATAAATGTCGCAATTTTCACAAGACTATCAAATAACCTGATAAAAATGATGCACCTAAAAACACCCTCACACAATCCATTAATAATAGGAATAGTATATGTCATAGCATTCATAACACCATATATAACCCACACATTAATAAAATTCAAGAATTCAAAAACTGATTGAGGCAAAGTAAGGGTCATTATAGTCATCACCCCCTTTTTCCGAAACATTTATAAGCAACATCAGGATTCCAGAGTGCATTGCCCGAGTGAAAGCGTGAATAGGGTGATGAACCAAAAACAAAAAACGCTTTCTTCCGGAGAAAAAAACAATAAAAAAACAAAAAAATGGCAGAAATAAGACATTTAGTAAGGATCGCAAATGCAGACTTAGATGGAGAGAAACAACTCTTGTTTGCACTCAGAAAAATAAAAGGCGTTAACACAATGATTGCCAATGCAATCTGCAAAATAACTGGATTTGAACCCTCAAAGAAAGTGGGAGAATTGACAAAAGAAAACATAGCAAAAATAGAAGACATACTAGCAACGCCAATAAAGAGCGGCATACCAATATGGATGCTTAACAGAAGAAAAGATCCAGAGACAGGCAATACAACACACCTCATATCAAACGATCTCATATTCGCAAGAAACAATGATATCAAAAGGCTGAAGAGAATAAAAAGCTACAGAGGAAGCAGACACCAAGCAGGCCTTCCAAGCAGAGGCCAGAGAACAAAATCAAACTTCAGAAAGAATAAAGGAAAAGTTGTTGGCGTGACACACGCAGGCAAGAAGAGAGGCTAAAAATATGGGAGATCCCAGAAGAATAAGGAGAAAATACATAGGCCCAAGCCATCCATGGCAGAAATCAAGATTAGATGAAGAGAGAGCCCTGATGAGAGATTACGCCCTAAAGAACAAAAAAGAACTCTGGAGAATGAGCTCAATACTAAAGAAGTTCACAAACCAAGCAAAAAAGCTGATTGCGTCACTCACAGAACAGGGAGAAAGAGAAAAGGAACAATTGATAAGCAAACTATTCAGATTAGGGCTGCTAAGCTCAGATGCAAAGGTGGAAGACGTTCTAAGCTTAAGCGTGAAAGACATACTAGAAAGGAGACTACAAACACTGGTATTCAGAAAAGCAATGGCAAAGACCATGAAACAAGCCAGACAATTCATAGTTCACGAGCATATAAGAGTAAATAACAAAAAAGTGACTTCGCCGAGCAGTTTAGTGACACAAAGAGATGAAGCGACAATAGAATTCTGCGACAGATCAAAATTAGCAAACATAGACCATCCTGAACGAACAACAACAAAAGAACAAAAAGAAGAATCTGAAAAAGAACCTGACAAAAAGACCTCAGGACAGAAAGATAAGGCAAAAAACAATAAGAAACCAAAAAACAACAAAAACAAAGGAAAAGAAGGAAAAGAAGAGAAGAAAGAAAAAGAAACTAAAGAGGAAAAGAAGAAATGAAATATAACGATCAAATAAGATGGGCAGTTGCGCACATATATTCTTCATACAATGATACAATAATCCACATAACAGACATAACAGGCAGCCAAACAATAGCAGTAGCGAGCGGAGGAATGATGGTCAAAGCAGACAGGCTGGAAAGCAGCCCCACAGCCGCAATGACTGCAGCAAAAAGAGCAGCAGAAATAGCTAAAGACAAAGGAGTAAGGGGAGTCCACGTGAAGGTAAGAGCGCCAGGAGGACACAACGGCCCGACAAACCCAGGACCAGGAGCACAAGCAGCAATCAGAGCGTTAAGCAGAACAGGCCTGAGGATAGGACTGATAGAAGATGTAACACCATTACCTCATGGAGGCTGCAGAAAAAAAGGCGGACGCAGAGGGAGAAGAGTATGATAGAAAACATAACAAAAGACAAGAAAACAGGAAGGCTCTCAGTCACATTCAAGAACACAACACCTGCCTTCGTGAACACAATAAGAAGAGCAGCAATAGACCTCGTGCCAACAATGGCAATCGACGAAGTGAACTTTGTCCAAAACTCATCAGCGATGTACGACGAAGTCATAGCTCACAGACTAGGTCTGCTGGTGCTGAAAACAGACCTGAAAGGATACAATCTGCCAGAAGAATGCACATGCAAAGGAGAGGGCTGTGCGAAATGCCAAACCACACTGAAACTGAAAGTAAAAGGCCCAGGAATCGCGTACGCATCAGACATAAAAAGCACAGATCCAAAAATAAAACCAGAATACCCAAAAACACCAATAATCAAATTGTTAAAAGATCAAGTTCTTGAATTCCAAGCAACAGCAAAACTAGGCAGAGGAAAAACACATGTAAAACACACGCCCTGCCTGGCATGGCACACATTCAAAGCAAAAGCAACAGTCAATAACAATCACAAAGAATTTGAAAAATTCAAAGACAAATACCCAAAAGAGATCTTCACAAAAGACGGAAAAATAGACCCAAAACTAATAGAAAAACATGACTTATATGACGCATGCGACGGAATCAACGAGAACATAGTCAAGATAGAATACGATCCAACAACAATCACTTTGCACATAGAACCATGGGGACAACTGACAGCAAAAGAAATATTGCTCAGAGCAACAGACGAAATAACAAGGCTGTTCACAGAGTTCGAAGAACAGATAAAGTAAAGTGATTGCCTGCAAGAACTCAAGTTCAAGCAGGGGTGGCAGAGCCTGGTCAAACAAAACAAGCAGACAAACGCTTGCTTTGGACTAAATGCGCTAGGTTGAGGGCCTAGTCCCTTAGTGGGTGCGCGTGTTCGAATCACGCCCCCTGCATAAAAACAATAAAATGGTTAAGAGAACAGGACCAACAAACAACACATTGAAAAGACTCATACAAGAGTTAAGGAAACTTTCGAGTACTGAGAAGAATAACATCTGGAAAAGAATCGCAGATGACCTAGAAAGGCCAACAAGAATAAGAAGAATAGTGAACCTGAGCAGAATAAACAGGCACACACAACCAAAAGAGACAATAATAGTTCCAGGAAAAGTCCTAGGAAGCGGAGACCTCGAGCATGAGCTGACAATCGCAGCATTCGCGTTTAGCGAAGGAGCAAAACAAAGAATAATAGAATCAAAAGGAAAAGCGATAAGCATAACAGAACTGATGAAACAAAATCCAAAAGGAAAAAACATAAGGATCATAGGCTAAAATGACAGAGCTAAATATTGACGGAACAAACTGCATATTAGGAAGATTATGCAGCTACGCAGCAAAACAAGCACTGATAGGAAATACAATAAACATCTTCAACTGCGAGAAGATCATAGTCAGCGGAGACCCCAAAAAAATAAAAGAAAGGTACAGACACACATTAACAGAAAAAGGACAGCCGCACAAAGGACCATACATACCAAGAATGCCAGACAGGTTCGTCAGGAAAGTGATAAAAGGCATGCTTCCCCATACATCAGCAAGAGGAAGAGCCGCCCTGAAAAGAGTCATGTGCTACATAGAAGTTCCTGAAGAATTCAAAGAAAAAAAAATAGAACAAATAAAAACCCTAAGCGCAGACAAACTACCAACTCTTAAGAGATGCACAATAAAAGAGATATGCAGGCACTTAGGTGGTAAAATATGAAAAACATAAAAACAATCCATGAAGTAGGAAAAAGAAAAAAAGCGATAGCAAGAGCAACCCTAAAAGAAGGAAAAGGAATAGTAAGAATCAACTCCCAAGAACTGATAACACTACCTCCCAATATGTACAGAAGAAGAATAGAAGAACCACTAATACTCTCAGGAGAGACACTCAAAAAAGTAAACATAAACGTAAACGTGACAGGAGGAGGCGTCAACGGGCAAGCTGATGCGATACGGCTGGCAATAGCAAAAGCCTTAGCAGCATATGATAAGAAACTACACAAACAATTCTTAAACTATGACAGAACATTGCTCGTGGCAGATGTCAGAAGAAAAGAAGCCACAAAACCAAACACACACGGAAAAGCAAGAAGCAAAAGACAAAAATCATACAGGTGAACAAAAAATGATGATACCAATAAGATGCTGGAGCTGCGGCAAACCAATAGCACACCTATGGGAAGAATTCAAAGAAAGAAAAGACAGAGGAGAAAATGTCCAGGAAATACTTGACAGCCTCGGCATGGAAAGATACTGCTGCAGGTCAATGTTTCTAGGACACATAGACCTGATAGACACAGTAGCACAGTTCAAAAAACCATAAAGCTATTTTTACAATGCTTTTTGTGATAGAACACCTGGACCCAGAACTGTACGAATGGAGTTTGGCCGAATATGAACACATAACAGAAGCTCTTGGCAAAGAAAATGTACAATTCACCAATGTGAAAGACTGTTCTAAAATAGATTTTGCAACATGCAAAAACAAACCCATAAGAGAACTTAACCCAGACAAGCCCTGCATACTTGATCCAGAAGCAGAGAAAACACTAGAGCCTAGCGATAAAGAGAAATTTGAGACATTTATCTTCGGAGGGGTCCTTGGAAATGACCCTCCAGAAAAAAGAACAGAAGACCTACTGAGCAAACCATCAGGGTTTGAACGCAGAAACTTGGGCAAGAGACAGATGAGCACAGACACAGCAGCCATAGTTGCATGGAGAATCCTGCAGGAAGAAAAAAAATTAAGCGAACTAAAATTTATTGATGATCCAGAAATAGACGTGGAAGAGAACCTAAGCACAACAATGCCATACAGGTATTTAGATGACGGAACAGGAAAACCACTAATATGCAAGAAAGTGATGAAGCTGATAAAGAAAGGGTGGTAGGCTAAGTCAACTTAAAGGCGTTAGCGCCTATGCCGCGCGAAACAAAGTTAGGAGCAAAGGAATAGACTCTTGAGTTGAACAAGAGGCGCGCGAGAAGTAATGAGCAGAGCATAGAGCTTTTAGGTTGAACAAGAGGTGTGTGAAACAATTGGAGCAGTAACAGTAAAAGACTCTTGAGCTGAACATTAGGCGTCCTG